>JAURGP010000060.1 GCA_030833725.1 Candidatus Kapaibacterium sp.
TCGTACAGTCGTCGTCGCAGTGCACCTGGAGGATTGTGCAACGAGATGACGCCTCGGGGGAGCTGTACACGGTTGCCGGTAGGTACGGTCTGCATCGGTCTGCTGACGATGGCCTGACATGGGAGGCTGTCGACCTGTCCAGTGTGCATGAGGCATCTGTGGTAGATGTTGCCTCCAGCCGTGGCAACGTGATGGTGGTTTTTGAGGATGCTCTCTATCAACTTGCCTCAACGACCAGTGTTGGAGTGGCACGGGGCCCAGAGGCAGAGGACGTGCTGCTGTTGGTTCCAACACCAACCGCACAGACGGCGGTGCTGCGCTGGTGCGGCTCCGAACGATCCTTTGGCAACGTGCGATCTTGTGTGATGGTGAATTCGTTAGGCGAGGTAGTGGGTGATGTCACTTCATACCTGCAATCACAGGCCTCTGCGCTGCTGTCGCACGGTGTGCATCTTGATCGGACGCACCTCGGATCCGTCCCACCAGGACAGTACCGTCTGCTGCTGATCGTTACGACGCGTGATCGTCCGAATGGTCTGCGTTGCAGTGTTCCGCTGGTACTCATCGAATAGCGTCGCCGCAGAAGTTGCCCGCAGGTTGTCCGTATACGAGTCCGTACCTTTGCCGCGATGGAATCACCCGCACATCGCACGGTCTCGGTGCTCATTGCTACGCGGAACCGGAGGGACGTGCTGGCGGAGAGTCTGCGTGCCTATGAGCGGCAGTCCTATCCGGATATCGAGATTCTGGTAGCGGATAATGGCTCCAGCGATGGAACTGTGGAGATGCTGGCTCGGGACTTTCCGCACGTCTCGGTGGTGGCCTATCCCGAAAACCGGGGGCCCCTTGCCCTCAATGACTTGGCGGAGCGGGCTACGGGTGCGTATCTCTGGCGCACGGACGACGACGCCTCGCCGGCCGATCCCACCACACTGGCCGATGCCGTGCAGCTCATGGAGCAGTATCCGCACGTGACGGCCGTAACGGGTGATATTCTCGAGCGCCTCATTGGCTACCAGCCACTGGACTACTATCCCTTTGAACGTCCGGAACACATCCCGGATGAAGGTTTGCCTGCCATCGAATGTTGGGGCACCTGCATGATGGTGCGCCGCGAGGCATTTCTGGCAGTAGGGGGCTTCTGGAATCTGTTCTACGGTGAGGAACTCGACCTGAGCTCGAGATTGATCCTCAACGGTGGCGAGCTTCGCTATCAGCCCCGCCTTCGCGTACGTCACGAGAGTGCCTTTGCCAGCAAAGGTGCCGACGCACTTCAAGAGGTGCGTAAGTACGTTGACCGATGGTTGCTGCAAACCGAATCCAGTGTGCGCTATCAGTGGCGGTACTTCCCGTGTTGGATGGCCTTTGGACGCACCAAGGTGATCTGGTTTGGGTTGCTGATCAGTGCCGTGAGTCATCGCTTTGGTGTGCGCCAGATCTGGCAGGGCCTGCGCGTGACGATGCAAGCCATTGCCTGGGGCAGAGCACATCATCTGCAGTTGACGTCGGAGCAGCGCTCTCGGATCACCATGGATCGCAGTATCTGGGATGTGGTGTTTCGGTACTACAAGGTTCGTTGGCAGCAGCGGAGGACATCCGTCGCATGAGAATCGTGCAAGTCATGCCGCAGTATCCCTTCCCCATGACCGACGGCGGCAAGGTGGGTCTAGGCAACATTGCCCTTGAACTGATAGCCCAGGGGCATGCCGTGCAGGTAGTCTGCTATGCCCCCGCCGGCACGATTCCAGTCCATCCTGCGGAGTTGAACATTCGCATGGTGTATCACTCCACGAAGAACACGCCGTGGCGCATTGCTACGAGCCTATTGCGCACGCGGGCGCTGTACATGTGGAAGCACGATCGAGCTGCCATGCAACAAGCGGTAGAGCATGCCATCATTGATGGTGATGCCGACGTTGTGATTGCCGACCATACCTGTATGGCACCAGTGGTGCAGCGAGCGGCCCGAGCGACCAAGCGGCCATGGGCACTGCGCCTGCACAACATCGAATGGATGATTTGGCAGCGCTATGCCGAAGCAACCACCAACTCCGTCAAGCGCTGGTTCGTAAGCCGGCAGGCCCGACTGCTACGGCAGGAAGAGGCGCACATGATTGCAGCGGCCAACGTTGCTCTGGCCATTACGCCGGTGGATGCCGAACGGGCTCGCGAGCTGGCTCCCACAGCAAACGTGCACGTGGTGCCAGCGGGTGTTCATCTGCAGCAGTGGAAGCGTACCCGAAGCCCCCTCCATCCTCCACAGGTCATCATGGCGTCGAACTATAGCTGGGTGCATAATGCCGATGGCCTGCGGTGGTTTGTGGAGCATGTATGGCCACAGGTGCATCACGAAACCGGGAGTTCGCTGCACGTTGTAGGAACCAACGTACCTACGTGGTTAGCGGAAGTGCACATCCAAGGAGTAGTCACCGATGGATTCGTTCCCGATCTAGCTGAGCGATATCGGCATGCGTCGGTGAGCATCGCGCCGCTGTTCGTAGGGTCGGGCATGCGCATCAAGATTCTTGAAGCCATGGCCGCTGGACTGCCGGTGGTGTCTACTACGGTGGGGGCGGAGGGGATTGAACTTTTCGAACATGATGGCTTGTTCCGAGCGGACGATGCGCGAACCATAACGTTGAAGCTCGTAGAACTACTGAAAGATGCAGATCTTTGTGATCGTCTTGGAGCGGTCGCACAACGACGTGTAGACGAACAGTACTCGTGGACCACGGCCGTCCGTGGCATGATACGCGCCTTAGAGACCTGTAACGAAGGTTGAACTCAGGCGTCCACCCGTGGGGAACATCATATGATTGAAAGGACCGTTATGCATCGCCTAGGAAGCTCGATACTCAGTGCGCTCCTGATTCTGATCACCGCCGGTGGCGCCGGTGCGCAAACCACCTTCGAGCGCGTGCGCGCCCAGATGGCCGAAGTACATTCTCGGGTGGATGTTGATGGTACGGTGCAGTTCACCAAGCAGTTTGAGCGCTGGCAGTGGTTTTGGAAGGCTCGCCTGACGCCGGAGGGGGACTTCGCCACTCCCGACATGTACCTGCGCGCACAACGTGACGTGCAGCGAGCAAAAATGAAGGCTATGGCAGACGGCTACGTGCAGGCTCTGCCTACGTGGAAGGAACTTGGTCCCGAGGCCCCGGACCTACCAGCCCGCAACAATCAGTGGTCGGGTATTGGTCGCGTGAATACCGTGGCGATTCACCCTACGCAGCAGAACACTATGCTTCTCGGAGCAGCGCAGGGCGGAATCTGGCGGACAACGAACGGTGGAGGCGCGTGGGATGAGGTTGACGTGCCAGAGTTTCCCATTTTCGGTGTCAGCGATATCCAGTTTGCCCAAACCAAGCCCTCGGTGGTATACGTAGCGACGGGAGATGTAAACGCTTCGATTCCTGGCTCGCTGAACGGTTTTCCGGGTTTCTCCTACGGTGTGATCAAGTCCACGGACAATGGAACCACGTGGGCTCGTACAGGACTCACGCTGGAGCCTGCACAAAACAATCTTGTGGCACGGCTGTGGGTAGACCCCCGCAACGAGGACATCGTGATTGCTGCTACCTATGCCGGCATTCAGAAGTCTACGGACGGAGGTACGACATGGACATCGAAAACGTCTGCCCTTCCGTTCCGGGATCTAATCGGCAATCCGAAAACCTATGATGTGCTGTATGCCAGCACCTTCCAGGTGTTCAGTGGTGGGGCTGCGATCTATCGCTCCACCAATGCTGGCGAGACGTGGGAGGAAGTGCTACGCCTGCCGCTGGCCAACCGTATTCGACTGGCCGTTACACCGGCCAATCCGGCCATGGTTGGCGCAGTGGCCTCGGAGTATCGCCGCGACAATCAGCGCCGCTACAACGGTCTGGAAGGTGTGTACAAATCCACGGATTACGGTGCATCGTTTACCGATATGAAGGTCACGGTGAACCTGCTGGGATGGAACCCCACGGGTACGGACCAAGATGGACAGGGCTTTTATGATCTGGCCATGGCGATCTCACCGACGAATGCCAATCTGTGGTTTGTAGGGGGCGTGAACAAATGGCGCTCCACTAATGCGGGGTCGTCTTGGGTGCTCTCGTCCCACTGGTACGGTGGTGGCGGTGCTCCTTGGGTGCATGCCGACCATCACTTCATGACCTATCATCCCACGCAGCGCAGACTCTATGCCTGCACAGACGGCGGCATTGCCCGCTCCAACGACGACGGCGTTTCGTGGCGCGACATCAGCAACGGCCTGAAGATTCAACAGTACTATGGCCTAGCTGTTTCCAACATTATGCCAAACGTTACCCTTGCCGGTTCGCAGGATAACGGCACGGCCGGGACAACGGACGGAAAGACGTTCTATCACGTCCTTGACGGTGATGGAATGATGACGGCGATCGACGTGGTCAATCCTAACACTGGTTATGCAAGTCAGCCCTATGGCACGTTCTACCGTACGACCAACGGTGGTGACAACTGGCGTCAGATTGCACGCCCGTCAGAGTTCTCCGAGCCGGGTGGTGCGTGGGTTGCACCGATCGTTGTTGATCCCCAAAAGGAAGCGGTGGTCTACATTGGCTACACTCAGATCTACCGCAGTACAGACCGCGGCACCAACTGGCAGAAGCTCTCCAATGTGCAAGTCAACAGCTACCTGCGTCACATTGCTGTATCGCCGGTCAACAGCAACTACATCGTGATTGCCAACGACGCTCAAGTGTGGTTGACAACCAATGGTGGCATTCAATGGACGGAGCAGCCCGGTCTCGCTGGCTATGTTCAAGACGTGGAGTTCCATCCTACGGAGCCGACAACCTACTGGGTGACCTTCGGTGGCTTCTCACCGTCCAACAAGGTCGTGCAGGTTTCTGGCGGCAAGACAACGAACATTACGGGTGCGGGCCTGCCCAATGTGCCGGCAAACTGTGTGGTGTATCAACCCGGTACGTTCGGTCGGTTGTATGTGGGCACCGATGTTGGCGTATTTTTCCGCGATGGCGATTTGGATGTGTGGCAGCCGTACGGTACAGGGATGCCTGAGACGGTCATCTCGGATCTGCGCCTGATTCCATCGGCTGGGCTCTTGCGTGCCAGTACCTACGGTAGGGGGCTCTGGGAGATTCCTGCCGTACAGTGCGTGGCTACCAAGCCGTCAGTGAGTGCCGTTGGTGGCATCACGGAGGTCTGTATGGGTACGGACGTTGTGCTGGAGGCACCAGCCGGATTTGAGGCATATGCCTGGAGTAACGGCGAGACCACACGGTCGATTACACTGTCTACGTTTGTGCAGTCCGGAGACTACACCGTGTCCGTCACCGACGGTAGCGGATGCCGTGCCACCTCGGATGCCTTCGCGGTCAGCATCAAGCGCACGCCAGCCCGACCATCGGTATCCGTGGTTGGTGGCACAACCTTGCGTTCGTCGGCCATTGGTGGCATTCAGATCTTCCAATGGTTGCTGGACGGTACAGAGATTCCGGGTGCCACCCAGCGAGAGTACGTGCCTGAGAAACGTGGACAATACTCGGTGCGCGTCACAAACAACGACGGCTGCTCGGCAGAGTCCCTACCGGTAGAGGTGGGCGATCCGGTAAGTGTTGCCGAAGGTGACAACCGCATTGCCGGCATTCGCGTGCAGCCGAATCCTGTTGATCAGGTTCTAGCAATTACGTTCATCAGTGGCGGCATCGACCGTGTGGAGATTGTCGCACTCGACGGTCGCATGGTGACACAGCAGCCGATCGAGCCTGGTCAGAGTATGGTCGAGATCAATCTGGAGCGACAGGCCCCCGGCGCCTACATGGTGCGTGTGCTGGGACCAACAGTTCAGTGGTCGGAGATGATCGTCAAGCGCTAAACGAAACAGCAGGACCCACATGTATCGATGCACGACACTCGTGATCTCCACACTGCTTATCGTCATTAGCGCCGGCAGTGCTGCTGCTCAGACGACCTTCGAGCGTGTTCGTGCCCAGATGGCCGAGATGCATTCTCGGGTGGATGCCGATGGCAACGTACATTACACGAAGCAGTTTGAGCGCTGGCAGTGGTTCTGGAAGGCCCGCCTGACACCGGAGGGGGACTTTGGTACTGCTGAGATGTACCTGCGCGCACTACAAGATGTGCAGCGTGCCCAGGCAAAGATCCGCGCCGAGGCCGACGTACAAGCGGTGCCGACGTGGACGGAACTCGGTCCGGAGGCACCAGATCTGCCAGACTCGACCTATCTATGGTACGGCATTGGTCGCGTGAATACTGTTGCCATCCACCCAAAACAGACGGATGTCATGTTTCTTGGTGCAGCGCAGGGAGGCATCTGGCGCACAACGAACGGGGGAGGATTCTGGAACAGGGTTGCCGTGCCCGAGCTACCCACCTTTGGAGTAAGCGACATC
>JAURGP010000061.1 GCA_030833725.1 Candidatus Kapaibacterium sp.
CGATTCTCCAACGATTCCCAGTACTTCTCCCTTGTAGATGTCGAAGGACACGCCGTCGACCGCCTTGGCCCACTTTCCCTCGATGTTGAAGTAGGTCTTGAGATCGCGTACTTCTACAAGTTTTTCCGCGGTTGATTCCTGTGACACGCTATGAACTTCCTGATACTCAGCAACTAGCGAAGACGTGAAAAGACCTTTGGGTCAAACGCTTCTCGAACCGACTCACCAACAAACACCGTGAGCAGAAGCGTCACGAACATGGCCCCCAGTGGAGCAGCAACAAGCCACCACTTGTTTGTGGTGATGTACTTCAACCCGAGGGATACCATTTCTCCCCATGACGGCGTCGGCGGCGGAAGTCCAAAGCCCAGGAAGTCCAGACTTACAAGGGCGCCGATGCCAGCAACGATGGCAAATGGGAAGTACGTAATAATGGGCACTAAGCTGTTCGGTAGAATGTGCTTCAGGAGAATCGTTCGCGTGGTAACGCCAATACTCACGGCAGCGGCAACGTAGTCCTTGGACTTTTCTCGCAGAAACTCAGCTCGGATGAGCCACGTAATGCCAATCCAGGAGGTGATTGAAAGCAACCCCAGAAGTAAGATGAAGCTTGGGGTGAACAGTGACACCACAATGATGATCACGAACAGAATCGGTAGCGTACTCCAGATCTCGATGAACCTCTGGAGGATAATGTCGAACCAGCCGCCCCGAAAGCCACTGATCATCCCCAGGGGAATGCCGATGAGGTATTCAAGAATCACCAGCGCCAGAGCAAACGACAACGACACGTTAAAGCCATAGGCCATCCGTGCAAACACATCACGACCGCGGTCGTCCGTACCAAACCATCGTGTGTTCCCTGCACCATCAGCCTCGAAGGGTGCCAGAAACTGCGTATTGCCGGATTGGGTGATATCCTCGATCGGTCCGAACGGATAGAACGGCATCACCACGAAGTTGTCGCCAGAGGCCTGCTCCCATTGGTTCTGCAGGAGACGATAGTCAGCCTCGGACTCTACGCCCGTCATGCCGAACTCTTTGCCAGCGTGGAAGTAGGATTGCCCGAACAGCTCAGCAACAGCCGGAAAGTAGTACGAACCCTCGTAGCGCACGATCAAGGCCGTGTCATTGACAAGCAACGGCAGCAACCAAGAAATGGCATAGGCCGTCGAGATGATGATCAGCGAGTAGTACCCCCGCTTCAGACTCTTGAACTTGGCCCATCTCCGCTGGAACACCGTAAGGGGCTTCGGAGTCGCTGACGATCGCGATGCAGTAAATAGTCCCATAGTGCCTTACTTGAACCGAATGCGAGGATCGACAACGGCAAGAATAAAATCCGAAATGATGTTACCCAGCAGCAGTGTGGTTACACCAATCACCGTAAAGGCAAACACGATCGGGTAATCACGCGAGAGGATGGCCATGTAGGAAAGCTTGCCGATTCCCTCGATGTTGAACACGTATTCAATGAGGAAGGAACCCGCCAGAAACACCGTGATCACAAAGCCAGCCCGAGCCGCCAGCGGAATAATCGAGTTCCGCATAGCATGCATCCAGATCACACGTTTCTCACGCAGACCCTTGGCAAAGGCCGTACGCACGTAGTCGTGTCCGAGGTTCTCCAAGAGCGAGTTCTTCATCAGCATTGCCAGCGACGCAATTCCGGTAACCGAATAGGCAACGATGGGCAGGATGAAGTGCACAGCGCGGTCGGCGATCTTTGAACCGATTTCCAGCATATCGTACTCCGAACTCTGGATGCCACCCAAGGGAAGCAGCGGAAGGAAGGAGTCCGTTGCCAGGAACATCAACAGAATAGCCCCAATCGCCCAGCCCGGCATGGAGTTCAGGGCGAACATCCCTACGCTGGTGATGATGTCGAACCGCGACCGATGCTCAAGTGCCTTTTGAATGCCTAGGTAGAGCGCCACAACGTAGGCGATGATGAAGCCGATCACGCCGAACTGGATCGATACCGGCAGACGCTCCTTGATCAGGTCGATCACGGGCTCGCGATACTGGTAGGAGTTTCCGAAGTCACCGGTAAGAATCCCAGCAAACTGCGACTTGTACACATACCGATTGGGTGTGCCATCTTCATGCTTGAGATCAGCAACGAGCCATTCCGCTGCACGCTCAGTGGGTCGATCAGCATCGTAGACCACCAAGCCCGAACCCTCCCGCCGCACAAGCACGCTCTTGCCACCCGTCACGCGGCGCGGCTGATCGAGCTCCACCGAGTACTGGTCCACCTCTCGCGGCCAGACGCCCAACCAGATGAGGTAGCGCTCATAGATCGGTTTGTCGAAACCATAGTATCGTTTGAGCTCCTCGAGGGCCTTAGGCGGAATGGAGGTCTCCCCTTCGCTGGCAATGCCACCTACGGTACCACCTTCAGCAGCTGCTGCCTGCAGTTGACGCTTCTGCTGTTCAAGAGGGCCACCTGGTGAGAGTTGCACGATGGAAAACACCACGATCGTGCAACCAATAAAGGTTGGAATGGCCAACAGCAGTCGTCGGAGAAAGTACGTAAGCACAGATCAAGCCTCCTAAGGCGAGTTATCGCTTGTAGGTTTTCCAGAACGTGTTGACAACCACACCCGAAGAGCCCTCGATCGATGTGCCGGCCTTCCGAGCGTCGTCCAGCGCCTTCTGTTTTGCAGGGTCGATCCACCAGCCGGTTATGATGGCAAGGTCCTGATCCCCAACCTGCGTGTTCTTGCTCAGAATACCCTTCGGCATGCCAAACTTGTTCCATGCAGCAATGCGGACACCCTTCGGCGCCCACCAGAAGGCGATGAGGTGTTCAGCGGAGACGATCTTGTCTATCTCCTGAATGATGCGAACGCGATCGGCCTGGTTGAAGGCCACGCGATATTCCTCGATCAGCTGGTCTACACGAGCATTCTTGAAGCCGGTCACATTGTTGGTGTTCTTCAAATCGGCAAGCTTACTAGCCAACGATGTTTCCGGATTCGGGAACACCAAGCCACCATAGTTGCCAACGGTGAGCGTAAAATTTCGCTCCATCATGTTTTCGGACATCGTGTTGCCGTCTACGTACTTGATCTGCACATCGATTCCGGCGGCTTTGGCCGTTTGTTTGAACGGCGTGACAAACTGCTCCAGCGGCTTGATGATCGGCAACTCGACTACGAACGGCTTACCATTCTTCGTGAGGAATCCATCCTTGTTGCGGATTGTCCAACCAGCTTGCGTGAGCAGCTCGGCTGCTTTCTGCGGGTTGAAGTCGATCTTTTCGTTGCCAGGGAACTCATAGACAGAGTTACCATACCATGAATTCATTGGCACGTACTCATCAAAGAGGAGCTTGCTGATGATGGATTCGCGGTCTAGAAGATGGGCAAAGGCTTTGCGAACGCGGATATCATCGAAGGGGGCTTTCCGGGTATTGAAGTAGTAGCCATAGGTTCCGGCTGGACCATCAGTGATCACACGGTACCGCTGGATCCAGTGATTAGCAAGAGCGTCGTACGATGTATCGGATACCCACTTGTCGGTCGTCAGTGAGGTGAACGAGAAGTAATCTGTCTCGCCCTTTTTGAACATCTCATACTCGAGCGTTGGATTATCCTTCACCACGGTGAAGCTCAGGTAGTCAAAGTTATTCGAGGCTTTCGCCAGAACGTAGTCGATACCCCAGTAGTCTGGACGACGCGTGAAGCGATACGATTCCTGCTTCTTGATGTCTTCAGGATTGATGATGTACGGTCCGGAACCAACCGGCATCGTGTATTGGAACTTGTCCACAAACTCGCGTCCGGTGAGGCCACCGATTTCGTCACTTTGTAGGATACTCAGGCTGGCACCGAAGGAGAGGAAGTTGCGCCAGTTCTGCTCGTTGCACGATACCTGCACTAGGTAGGGGCTCAGGGCAACAGGAGTGTTGTAGCGGCTGAAGCTCTGCTGCATCGACGGCGACTGGATGGACTCATCCATGATTAGCTTAAACGTTGCCACCACGTCCTGTGCTGTGACACGCTTACCGTCTGAGAAGCGGGCGTTCGGGTCGATCCGGAAGGTAAACGTCATCTGGTCCTCGGAGATCTTCCAGTGCGAGGCCAATGCTGGAACGAAGTCCAGGGTGACGGGATGCACGGTTATGAGCGTTTCATACACCAGCGAGCTCATGTGCGAGTTTTCGGTGAAGTTCGCGCTGGGGCCATAGAAGAACGGGCGAAAGCTGAGCGGGAAGCGCGAAATCGTGCTGGTGATCGTGCCGCCCTTTGTGACGGGATAGACGAAAAGGTCGAGGTCGGCCTGGGTAGGCGTCCACGTCTGGAAGCCGAGGTTTTCGGCGAGAGTCTCGAAGCCTGCACCACCAAGACTGTCCGGGACGCTAGGATCAGCACCGGCTGGAACGTCGAATTTCTTCCACGTGACCTTCACTGTGCTGATGTCGGTTTCGGCCGACTCCTTGGTTCCACAGCTCACGGCCAGCAAGCCGGCAATCATGACGATAGTAGCGAGGCGGATCTTCAACAACATGCGTGTCTCCACGAAGAGATTCCAGAAAAGAGTGATACCCAAACAACGGACAGCAAATATACACTTTGAGCCTTACCGCTTGGACATTGCTCCTGCAGACGGCATTTTCGTGCGATGAAAACCATCCTGCCTGCCGATCTCTCGCATCGTGACCGCCACCAACTCCTTCTCAGCGGAGTGGCTCCCCGGCCAATTGCCTTCGTGGGATCCGTGGACGTCCACGGGGTGGCCAACCTGAGTCCCTATTCCTTTTTCAATGCGTTTGCCTCCAATCCGCCCATTGTCGCTCTTGGCCCGGCGATTGCGGCCAAGACCGGGCAGACGAAGGATACGTGGCGAAACATCATGGACACGGGCGAGTGTACCATCTCCATGGTGAGCTATGCGATGGTTCAGCAAATGAATGTGGCTGCCGCGCCATACCCTGCCGATGTGGATGAGTTCAACAAGGCAGGGTTTTCGAAGGCGGCATCACAACTCGTGCAAGCCCCCTACGTGGCGGAGTCGCCCTATGCGATGGAATGTCGGCTCATGCAGAATATCGAACTGCGCCGCGATATCGGTGGCAATGGCAACCTCATGCTGCTAGAGGTGGTGGCATTCCATGTGTCCGAGAGCGTCATTGTGGATGGTATGGTCGATCCGGGCAAGATGGATCTGGTAGGTCGCATGGGATACAACCACTATACACGGACGACGGATCGGTTCCAGACGTCACAGCCTACGGTCCCCTCGATCGGCGTTGATGCTCTCCCGGATCATATTCGGTCGAGCGACATCCTCACGGGTAACGACTTGGGACGCCTAGCGGCTGTTGCCGTGATTCCATCCCTAGATGGCTCATTCCCTGATTTTGACGTCGCCTATCGAGCTGATTCTGTGAGCATCGAACTAGCTTCAGGAAACCCGATGGGCGCACTATACGCGATGTTGCAACAGGGCCAGCAACACGATCGGGCCTTGCGTCATCACATCGCTCGGGCCTTCCTCCAGCAAAACGACGTCGAATCTGCCTGGCAGACGCTCCTGCTTGAGTAGGTGCTGAAGGTGGTAGGGAGCGCTATTCGGCGTCTGCCGCAGCTGGCTCCAAGGTGCAGAGCACGCTCCCCTTTTCAACAGCCGTTGATTCGGCTGCAGCAAGGTTGCGCACGATCCCGTCGATCGGAGCTGTGATGGCATTCTCCATCTTCATGGCTTCTAGCGTGAACAGCGTCGTTCCCTTCCGCACCAATTCCCCTTCACCGACAAGGACGCTCTTGATAAGACCGGGCATTGGAGCATTGACCTTTGTTGTGCGAGACTGCATGGCCGGTGACGCCCGGAGAATCGACAGTAGAGCATGGTGCTGCTGGTTGTGAATCGTCACATCGTA
>JAURGP010000062.1 GCA_030833725.1 Candidatus Kapaibacterium sp.
GTGGTGATGGCGTGCCCAGGCGTGGCTTACACGGCCCTGGGTCATTGCGCGTACCGAACCCTTCACCCAGATTGCCGAGTAGACGTGAATCACCAGCGTGATGATCGCGATGAAGGCGGTATAGGCATGGATAGTCACTGCCCAGCGCAGCGCCCAAACCGGCATCTCATCGGCGACCCAGGGCCGCCACAGGACGATGCCGGTCACCAGCAATACCGGCACGGTGGCGAGGAAAATCCAATACACCAGCTTCTGCCCGGCGTTGTTCTTGCCCACTGGCGGCAATCGCTCGTCGCGGTTGCCCAGCACATCGCGGATCTGCTTCATCCACTGCACATCGTGGCGACGAATCAGGTTGTCGCCAAAGAAGCGCACGGCCTGGATGACAAAGAACAGCGACATGAACACGCCGATGTACGGATGCACGATGCGTGTGGGTTCAGGCCCACCAAAAAGCGCAGTGAGCCCAAAGAACGCCGGATAGAACAAGGCAAGCCCACTCAACACGAGCAACGTGAAGCTGATTGCGATGAGCCAGTGGTTGACTCGTGTCCACCAGCCATAACGTAGGATGCCGTGCTTAACGTTGGAGTGGCTCATAGCCGGTCCTCCCCGCGCTTATCGATGTCGCGGGCGTCATGCGCTTTCACCGGATCAGGATCGTCCTCCGGCTCTTCTTTAGGCCCCTTCATCACGTAATGGAAGAAGCCCGCCAGCACCGACATGCCCAATGCCACCGACATGATCGGTTTGGTCACGCCCTTCCACAGCTCGACCGTCGGGGCGATGTGCGGATCGCGAGGCAAACCGCTGTAGATCTCCGGCTTGTCGTTGTGCTGCAGCACATAGACCACGTGGGTGCCGCCGACGCCCGGCGGGTCATATATCCCGGCATTTTCATAGCCACGCCCCTGAAGATCTGCAACACGGTGGGCGCCGTAGTCCAACATATCTTCCTTGGTGCCGAACATGATCGCGGAGGTCGGGCAGCTTTTGACGCAAGCTGGTTCCAGACCGTGGAAGACGCGATCCGAACACAGTGTGCATTTGTAAGCCTTGTTGTCCTTCTTCGATATCCGGGGAATATCGAAGGGACAGCCTGCCACGCAATAGCCACAGCCGATGCAATGCTCGGAGTTGAAGTCGACGATGCCGTTGGCGTACTGCACGATGGCGCCGGGCGACGGGCATGCCTTGAGGCAACCCGGCTCGGCGCAATGCATGCAGTTGTCCTTGCGGATCAGCCACTCAAGGTTGCCCTGCTCGTTCTCATATTCCGAGAAGCGCATGACTTCGAATGACTCAGGCGAAAGGTCCTGCGGGTTGTTATAGGTCCCGTCGCACTCCCCGACGTCATCACGCAGGTCGTTCCACTCCGAACAGGCAACCTGGCAGGCCTTGCACCCAATGCACACGGACACATCAATGAGCTTGGTGACCTTCTCCACACCTCCATGACGGACCTGCGGAGAAGGCGTGGTGGTCGCCGAGCGGGCGATGATGTTTTGCAGATTGATCTGATCGCCACGCATTAAACGATCCCTCCGACTTTTTCCACGTTCACCAGAAACGACTTGAACTCTGGTGTCTGGGTGTTCCCATCACCCACGAACGGCGTGAGGGTGTTGGTGAGGTGCGCCTTTTTCGTAACACCTTTGAAGCCCCAGTGGATCGGGATCCCGATGTGATGGACCGTTCGACCATCGACCTGCAACGGCACCATGCGCTTGGTTACCACCGCCACAGCGGTGATGAATCCACGCTTGGAGGTTACCTTGACCCGGTCGCCTGCGTTGATGCCCAGCTCGGCTGCCAGAACATCGCTCATCTCGATGAACTTCTCCGGCTGGGCGATCGCATTGAGCCGCACATGCATCGTCCAGTAATGGAAATGCTCAGTCAGTCGATAGGTCGTCGCCGCGTACGGAAACTCCTTGTTCGAGCCAAACGAATCGCGATCCTGCTCGAATACCCGGGCGATGGGGTTATGCAGCGCCAATGGGTTGTTGGGATTGAGCGGGTTACGGTCGATGGGCGTTTCCATCGGTTCGTAGTGCTCAGGGAGCGGCCCTTCGTTCAGCCATTCGCAGGAGAAGAAATGTCCTCGGCCGGTCTGTGTCACGATGAATGGCCCAACACCGGCTGACGGTGGCGTAAAGATCGGGTAGTCCGGCACGTCAGCGCCCGTCCAGCGCTCCCCGTCCCACCAGATAAATGCTTTGTTCGGAGCCCACGGCGTACCGTCAGGCCTTGCCGATGCGCGGTTGTACAGAAGCCGTCGATTCATCGGCCATGCCCACGCCCAGCCCAGCGTATTACCCGTGTGGTAAGGGTCCGAATTGTCTCGGCGAGCCATCATGTTTCCGGCTTCGGTCCAGGCCCCGGAATAGATCCAGCAGCCGCACGCGGTCGAACCATCGGCACGCAGTTCGCTGAAGTCCTGCAACTGTTCACCCTTCCGCCGGATGATTCTGCCGGTATCGTCGGAAAGATCCGCCAGGGCCCGTCCGTTGTATTCCTTCGCCAACTCGGATGCTTTCGGAAAATCCGGGACCTTGTAGTTCCACTCAAGATTCAAAATCGGGTCTGGGAATGCTCCGCCTTCGACCTGATACATATGCTTGAGGCGCAGCATGACCTCTCCGAGAATCTCGGTATCGGTCATGGCTTCGCCAGGCCCGGGTGCCGCCTTCTCATGCCACTGCAGCCAGCGGGCACTGTTGGTGATGGATCCGTCGTCCTCGGCGAAGCAGGTGGTCGGCAGGCGGAACACCTCAGTGGCGATCTTCGACGGATCGACATCGTGGTATTCGCCGAAATTCTTCCAGAACTCACCGGTTTCCACCGTGAGCGGGTCCATGATCACGAAGTACTTGAGTTTCGACAGTCCGTCCAAGACCTTGGCCTTGTTCGGAAAGGCCGCGAGGATGTTAAAGCCTTGGCAGAAGGCGCCGGTCGCCTTGCCCAACGTCATGTCGTTAATGGCGTAGAGCACGTCATAGATCGGCTCGGAAAGCTTCGGCAACCAGTCGTAGCACCAGTTGTTCTCAGCCGTGGCGGCGTCGCCGTACCACTCCTTCATCATGCTGACGAAGAAGCGTTCGTAGAATTTCCAGTACGAGACCTCGCCCTCGAGCAATGGCTGCTTGACCCTCGTTTCCAGATAGTCGTCATAGGTCTGCAGGTCTGCCGAAGGCAGGTTCATATAGCCGGGCAGCAGGTTTGACAGCAGTCCGATATCGGTCAGGCCTTGAATATTGGAGTGCCCACGCAGAGCGTTGACACCTCCGCCAGGCATGCCCATGTTGCCCAACAGCAGCTGCACCATTGCGCCACAGCGAATGATCTGCGATCCGATAGTGTGCTGCGTCCAACCCAGGGCATAGAGGATGGTCATGGTCTTGTCTGGCGCCGAGGTCGTCGCCATCAGATCCCAAAGTTCAAGCACCTTCTCCTGGGGCATGCCGCAGATATTTTCCACCTGATCAACTGTGTAGCGGCTGTAGTGCTGACGCATCAGCTGAAGCACGCAGCGCGGGTGCTCGAAGGTTGGATCAGTACGGACAAAACCGTCCTCGCCGGTCTCGAAGTTCCAGGTTTGACGATCGTAGGTGCGGTCCGCCGGGTTGTAGCCGGTGAACAGTCCCTCCTCGAAGCCGAACCCTTCAGCCACGATCAAGCTCGCGTCGGTGTATTCGCGTACATATTCATGCGCAAAGCGGTTGGTTTCGATCAGGTAGTTGATGAAACCACCAAGGAACGCGATGTCCGTCCCCGTGCGAATCCAGGCGTGATAGTCCGCCACCGCCGTGGTGCGGTTGAAGCGCGGGTCGATTGAGATCAGCACGGCATTGCTGCGCTGCTTGGCATGCATGACCCAGCGGAAGCCTACGGGGTGTGCTTCAGCCGAATTGCCTCCCATCGACAGGATGACATTGGCATTGGCAATGTCGGTCCAGTGGTTCGTCATGGCACCGCGACCAAATGTTGGGGCAAGACCTGCCACCGTTGGTCCGTGTCAAACGCGCGCCTGGTTGTCTAGTTTGAGAATGCCGAGTGCTCGGGTAATTTTCTGCGTGAGATAAGCTGTTTCGTTGGTGCAAGCCGACGCTGCGACCATCGACGTGGTCATCCAGCGATTGACCAGCCTGCCCTGCTCGTCATGTGTTTCGAAATTTCTGTCGCGGTCATCCTTCATGTGCCGGGCGATGCGTGCAAACGCCTCATCCCAGCTGATGCGCTTCCACTCGTTGGTGTAAGGCTCGCGAACCTCGGGGTATTTGACCCGCGACTCGCTCTTGATGAAGTCCAGCACGCCTGCCCCCCGAGGGCAAAGCGACCCTCGGCTGACCGGATGGTCCGGATCGCCCTCGACGTGGTAGATCTCGTCAATAACGTTGATCGCGCCATCACCACGCGAGTAGAGCAACATGCCGCAGCCTACCGAGCAGTAGGTGCAAATGTTGCGGGTCATTCTTGCGCCGGTCAGTTTGAAGTGACGAATCGACGCTAATGCTTCATCAGGCGCAAATCCCATCATGGCCATGCTCGACGCGCCCACACCGGCCGCACCGAACTTCAGGAACTGTCGCCGGGATACTCGCACGGTCATCGGTATCTCCTGT
>JAURGP010000063.1 GCA_030833725.1 Candidatus Kapaibacterium sp.
TTCGTGATGATCCAAGGCCTCAACGTCGAGGGCCTGCTGCATATCAAGGACCTCCACGACGATTACTACCTCTTCGACGAACAGCGCTTCCAGCTGATCGGTCGGCGATCAAAGCGCGTGATTCAGTTCGGGACACAGCTGAACGTGCGCATTGCACGCGCCGATGTGGAGAAGCGCCAGATCGACCTGCATGAGCGCGTTGAGAAGCAATCGACACAGAAGAAGCCGGGACCGCAGAAGCCGGCACCACAGAAGACGTCTGCACCACCTGCAAAGCAGAAGCGCACATCAACGCGCCGTCCAAAACGACGCAGTCGAGAGTCGTAGGTGAGGGTCGTGATTACTCGGCGATCAGCTGGGCCAGATCACGATCCGTGATTCTGGACCCGCCACAGAAGCGGGCATTGTAGTATCCCGACTCGAGGGACGATACCGTTACGCCGTAGCGCGATGAAGCGTGAGCAAACAGGCCGTCTCCGAGGTAGACACCTACGTGCGTGATCCGGGCATAGCGACGTGTGCGGAAGAACACCAGGTCACCAAAGCGTAAGTCGGTCGTCTTGTCGATGCGCATCCCAACGTCGGCTTGGGTCACAGCTGTGCGTGGCAGTACAGCACCAGTGGTTTCGGTGTACACCATCCGCGTAAAGGCCGAGCAGTCGATACCACGACGAGTGTCGCCACCGAAACGATAGCGCGTACCCAACCAGTTCAGGATCAGATCTACCATCTGGTGCTTCTCGATGCCGGCATCGGTATAGTCGGCACCTCCGTCGTCTACAAAGTCCAGCCACAGTGAGCGGAATTCGTTGATGTCGATCGGCTCGTCGTCTTCAACATCGTCGGCACCCGTCTCCCCTGCCAGAACATCGCCCTCAAGGCCTGCAACGTTACTCGCGTCACCGGCTCCGTCACCAATCTCTTCCGTCAGGTTTTCCCCGTCGGCCTGGATCGATCGCTGCACTTCCAGTTGAGCGGCGGAGTCTTCTAAAAACTCCACACCCATCAGCTTACACAGTTCGGGACTCTTGGTCTGAATCAGCATCAGAGCCTGCGTGGCACCCGTGCGGAGCCGAGCCGGCAGCTGTTGAATGCGCTGCGACGTTTGTCGAAACGTCTCCTCCACGGTATCAACCGTTACCAGCGTTTCAACCGTGGGCACGTTTTCTGTGACCGACGCCGTTCCAGGTGCTCCGGAACCTGCCGGCGTTGCGGCAATCAGAAACGATGCAAGGAAACAACACACAACAATTCGAACTATCATGATTTCGCCAGAAGATTCTCAAGAATGTCAACAACGTCTATCTCCAATCAGCACGCCCACAACTACCCAGCAACGGTTTTTTGTACACGCTCCAGCAGGAGCCGTCCACTACCGTCCAAGGTGAACCCTTGAACGTAGGGCTGTGTGAGTCGCATCAGCACGTCGTGGTAGAGAAACACCCACGGTGCTTGCTCCACGATCGTACGCTCCATCTCATGGTACCGAGCAGCACGCTCCTCGAACGTGAGCGAGGGATGCAACGCTTCCTGGTACAGCCGATCAAGCTCCGGTAGGCTGATATGTGTCGTGTTCGGCCCGTTGGGTGCCCAGTTCGGCGTGGTAAACAGTGCCAAGAAGTTCTCTGGATCTGGGTAGTCCCCGATCCAACTTGTGCGCCACATCCCGAGCTCGCCGGCACGCACCATACTCAGGTGCTGGGGAAAATCCACGAGCCGTAACGTGACGTTGATGCCGATCTCCTTCCACATCTGCTGCACTGCCTCGGCTACGCTTGCCGTACGAGGGTTGTTCCCAAGCTGCAGCACCAAGGGTGGACAGCCCCTTCCATTCGGAAATCCGGCACTGTCCAAGAGCGCGCGTGCGCGATCCGGATCGTAGGTGTAGCCTTCAACAGCAGCTGAGAACCCGGGCATGGACTGCGGCAACACGCCATGCGTTGCCGGAACACCTCGCCCGTGTAGGACGTACGTGACGATGCGGTGACGATCAACGGCATAGTTGAGTGCCTGCCGCAGCATTCGCTCGCGTGCCAGTGGAACAGCTCGGGCCGCCGGGTACGCCGTATCCAGCAGGATACCATAGTACTCGATCGACTGCGCCGGCGCTCGGTGGAGCGTGTACCGCGTATAGGGCTCCTTGAGCGAGCCATCCACGTGATACACTGCCGGAGCAAAGGCCCCATCAATCTGGGTCACCACGTCGTACTGCCCACGCGTGAATTCTAGGAACTCGTTCTTCACATCACGTAGGAACGTGATCTCGACGTTCTCGAGGTAGGGCAATCGTTGTCCGGAGCTGTCCACCTTGAAGTACCGTGGGTTGCGCTGCAGCACTAGAGCCACGTCTGCCGTCCAGCTCTCGATGGCAAATGGTCCGGTACCAACAGGGTGTCTGCCAAAGTCCGCACCGTACTGTTCCACCGCTTCGCGCGGTACCACCGATCCATAGGGCATGGTCAGGACGGCCAGAAACGGAGCGAAGGGCTTGGTCAGCTCGATCCGTATCGTGGAATCATCTACCACGGTGATACCCGTGATAGAATCCACACGACCAGCGTGGTAGTCGTCAGCGCCGGCTATGGTGGTGCGAAACGCCCACAATCCCGTCGATGCCGTCCGCGCATCGCAGATGCGCTGCAGCGAGTACTGCACATCTGCCGCCGTCACACGCCGTGACTGGATGCCCTCTTGCTTCGGAAAACACGGATTCTCATGAAACCAGATATCCGTGCGCAGGTGAAAGGTCCACGTTGTACCGCGGGGATCTACCTCCCACGACGAGGCGATGCAGGGGGCGATGGCAAGGGTGTCATCCAGTTCCACCAATCCGTTAAACAGGTGTCCCGTGGCCCATACGGCCGACTGGTACGACGCCATCGCGGGATCCAGTGAATTGATCCCATCCGGCTCGTTGTACCGGAAGATCGTGCTTGGAACACGGTCCGATTGTGACACACAACCAACCGATCCGGCGATGATGATACCGATGATCACACATCGTGTACAAAAAACTGTCAAAGAGCGGAAGAAACGGCGCACGCTGCAGCCGGCAATCGTGTCCGTAGAAAGGTGTACATGAAGGGGCTGCAGATGCATGGAGTGCTACAAAGAGTGCTGCAAAGTTCGGGACCTCGCGACCCTTGACCAATTAAATCGCATTCATCATGTACATCAACTCGTGCATCAACTCGTGGTGCTCATACCGTAACTTGAAGCGTGGTTCTTACTTACTCGCGCACTACTCACGCATATCGCTTGTGATCCAGCTCGTTCTTCTCCTTTCGATGGTAGCTGCCACTGCTGGCCTGTACGCGCAGCCGCTCACTCCTACGCCACTGCCGCGTGCGGCGGTACTCCAGCTCGTGCAGCAGCGGAACATCACCGTTGAGCAGGCTACGCTTCGTCAGGAGCAGGCCAGGATGCTGAAGGGGGCTTCCGTAGACCTGGGTCCAACCTCCATCGTTTGGTCGGGCGGGCAGTACAATGCTCCGGACTTCGATAACTCATTTTCGATCGAGCAGTCAGTTCCGTTTCCCACGCGTCTTGCTGCCGCTCACGGCCAAGCCGAGGCAGCCGAAGCTGTTGCTGCCATCGAGAAGTCACTCGCTGTGCGGTCAGTAACGGCCACAGCCGAGGGAATCATGGATCGCATCGCCTACCAACGCGACATCCTGCGCATTCTCGATCAGCAGGATACGTTGATGCAGCGCGCCGCTGTTATTGCCAAACGCTCGTTCGACGCTGGACAGTCGCCGAGTGTAGCCCTGCTGACAGCCGAGACCAATGCTTCGGAGGCATCGATGCAGCGCCTGCAGGCCGAGGCCGATCTGGTGAAGGCCGAGCTGGAGCTCCGCGTGCTGTGCCGCGATAGTGCGGTTACGGTCCTCGACTCCACACTCGTGCGCCAACCTGCCTACGTTCAGGCTACACTGGCCAAGGAGTTTCGTGTGGCTGCCGAGCGGCGTCAGCAGCTTGCTGCTGAACAGTACGACTACGCCGCCACCGAATGGTGGCCCTACCTCACCCTTGCCTACACCAATCAATCACTCACCGGCACGCTTCTTCCCAGTGGTCGTGAATCCATCGGCAGTGATCGCTTCGAGTTTGCCACTGTAGGGATCAGCCTTCCGCTGTGGTTCCCTGCTACCTCCAGCCGGATCGAAGCTAGCCAGGTGGAACAGCAGATCATTGCTCGTACGGAGCAGGCAGAGCTCTTGGCTCTTGATCGACGCATCAACATGCTCGAGCAGGAGTTTCGGGTACTTCAACGAGCCATGGATTACTACGATGGTCCGTCGGCAACCCGCATTGCCACGTTGATCGATCAT
>JAURGP010000064.1 GCA_030833725.1 Candidatus Kapaibacterium sp.
ATGGAAATCAGCGATCGTGACGTGCTGGGTGCATCATAGACCAAGGTAAGTGTCGCGCCCTCGATAGTGGCCACCACCCGCTCTTGCTGTTGATACTCCGGAACGAGGTGCTGTGCGGGCTGTTGGCTCCCGGAATGGCTCTTGGAGTAGGTATAGGAGTCCTTGGAGTCACGGCTTAGAATGGCAACAGGGTGCTGGGCATCCGATCGATCGTATTCTCGGAGTTCCCAGGTAAAGATGCCCCGACTCTCGTTGTAGATCGCAACAAAGTCATGGTGGACGGACAACGTTGTCGTCTGGTCAACAATCAGCCGGTCGCAGGCCTTTGGCCAACAGTTCACGGTCCAGCGGCCGTCATGCTCGCGGACGAATCGCGTATCGTACACTCCGTCACCATCGCTATCCTCGGAGATCTCCAAGCCGTAGGCCATGAGCGAACCTGCAGGGTAGGCAAATTGCACAATTCGCGGTTGCATGGCGGTACGCTGCTGGGAGCTGGAGTCTCCCGCGAAGGCAGGAACGGTGAATGTACCTGCCACAAGGATGAGAGCAAGGGCATGTAGTGCCGTGCGTGCTCTGCGTGTGATGTAGTTCATACGGTGGCCTCTCTCGTTGTGGTGGATTATCAAAAACAGTTTCTCTGCTGTTGTCATCATCCGGAGATCAGCGGGCCTTCTGTCTCCGGTAGCAAATCTATAGGGGGGGGTGTCTTGAGATGAGTATCCTGAGACCCCCTTATGTTACACCGTATAATATCTCAAGATTATCTTGGTAAACACACGTAAGTCGTTGTAAATCAATGGAGCCATCAATCATTTAGATGATTGACAACTGTTCAAACTCGTCATTTTGTTACATCTGGTCCTGGCAAAAAATAGTTTGCAGGCTCGCTGCAGGGCCAATTCACGGCGTTTTTCATGTGCTGAGGGGCAAAAAAAAACGAACGCAACAGTGCTGTTGCGTTCGTTAGGTACCCGTTCGTGTGCGGAGGAGGGGACTTGAACCCCTACGCCCTTGCGGGCGCCACCCCCTCAAGATGGTGCGTCTGCCAATTTCGCCACCTCCGCGCAGAGGACAAATCTACGAAACCTGTCGGATATCACCAGCTTTCCCTAACGTTGTGTTCGCCTGTGCTCTAGGCCACCGATTCCACCCACAGACCGCGATCCACCAGAAAGTTTCATGAGAAAGATCCACGTTAGCAATCCCGTTGTCGAGTTGGACGGCGACGAAATGACCCGAATCATTTGGGCTGACATCAAGCAACGACTGATCCTGCCATACCTTGACATCGATCTACGATACTTTGATCTCGGAATCGAGCACCGAGATGCCACCAATGACGAGGTAACCGTCGACGCAGCAAAGGCAATACTACAGCATCGTGTAGGTGTGAAATGTGCTACCATCACACCGGACGAGGCACGCGTTCGAGAGTTCGGGCTCAAAAAGATGTGGCGATCGCCGAATGGCACCATTCGAAACATTCTTGATGGTACGGTGTTCCGTGAACCCATTGTGTGCGCAAACGTTCCGCGTTTGGTTCCGAACTGGACAGCGCCGATCTGTATCGGACGCCACGCTCACGGTGATCAGTATCGGGCGACGGATTTCCGCACGCATGGCCCCGGCACGCTCCGGATCACGTTTACACCAGATGACGGCGGCCCGGAGCAGAGCTTTGACGTACACACCTTCCACGGTGACGGAGTCGCCATGGCGATGTACAATACCGATGACTCCATTCGAGGATTTGCCCGAGCATCATTTAATCAGGCTCTGTCAAAGGGTTGGCCGTTGTATCTGTCCACAAAGAACACCATTCTGAAGCAGTATGACGGACGATTCAAGGACATCTTCGATGAAGTGTACCACGAAGAGTTTAAAGCACGTATGGATGAGCATGGCTTGACCTACGAACATCGCTTGATCGATGACATGGTGGCATCGGTCCTGAAATGGCATGGCAACTTTGTCTGGGCATGCAAGAACTACGATGGTGATGTGCAGAGCGACACGGTTGCACAGGGATTCGGCTCGCTGGGTCTGATGACGTCAACACTCATCACTCCGGATGGTACTGTCATGGAGTCCGAGGCGGCACATGGCACCGTCACTCGTCATTTTCGTCAGTATCAACAGGGTAAGCCAACTTCCACAAATCCGATCGCATCAATCTTTGCCTGGACGCGTGGCCTGGACTTCCGTGGTTCCATCGATGGGAATCAGGAGCTACGTGCTTTTGCTCAGACATTGGAATCTGTGTGTGTCGAAACCGTAGAGCGCGGCGTGATGACAAAGGACCTCGCCGCATGCATTCACGGCACTGCGGTACACCATGGAGAGCACTATGTGTACACCGAGGAGTTCATGACTGAGATTGAACGTGCGCTTCGAGAGCGACTTACCGCGTGACAACGATCTTCGCTACGGCGCTCGATTGATCGATGGTGCTGGTTGCGTGGAGGACGTAGACTCCTGGAGCAACGGGGGCACCAGAGAGGTCGCGTCCATTCCAGACAGCCTGCCTGCCGCGAGCTTTCTGAGCGTGGATCAGCGTTCCGTTGATGGTCACGATGCGTAGATCAGCGTCAGCCGCCAAACCATCGATAAGCAGCTCCGTGTCGCGCTCGTGCGAGAATGGTAGGGGGCGAACGGTGAGCTCGAAGGATGGTGCCGGTGCCACCGACGATGAGGATGCCACGGCACAGCCCGTGCTCGTACCTAGGTAGACCGTTCCGGTTTGATTGTCTACCACCACACTGCGTACGTTTTCATTTGGCAGAGGTGCGTTGCTCGTCGTGATTGTTGCCAGCACATCAGTTCCATCCTCATTCAGGACGAAAACGCCACTGGTCGTGGCAATCCATTTGTAGTTGAGCGCATCAACGAAGATATCGTTCACCACAACTGACGTCAGAGCGGTAATCCGCCGGACAAACGGTACCGATGTATTGGATACCGATGTCGGACTGGCCATCACGGCCACGCCTTTGGGCGTGCCAATCCAGATCGCTCCGATGCGATCGGTTCGAAGAACTGTGATGGTGTTGTCGGGGAGTTGCGTCGTAGACGACCGCACCACCTGGCACACATCATCTGCGGTGCTTGGCGTATCGCGATCTTGAAATGCAAGCAGTCCCTGGTTGTTGAAGCCACCCACCCATTTCGTGCCGGCATTGTCAATGGCGAGCGAGCGATAGAGATTGTCGGTGGCAGAAAGGCAGTTGGCATAGCCGACGCTACCCTCTGCACGCGAGTCATCGATGGACACGAGTAATTGCTGAGCTGCCTGTTCGTTTACAACCCAGATTGTGCCGCTACGATCGATGGCTGCTTCAGCAGCAAGGACATAGCCGGGTGAATTGGCGATTCCCTGGAATGCTGAATTCGACGAGGTCAAGCCTTCAAACACTGGACGGTCCGACTCGATGCGCGCTAACACGGCACCACCACCCCATGTGCCAATCACCGTGATACCATTCGGGAACGACTGAACACGATAGGCCGCATTCGAGGAGAACGCTGGCGTGTTTGCAGCCGTGTAGGTGGTCCACAGTCCATCATGCAGTCGGGCCACACCCTGACCGGAACGGGGCGGATCGACATCAGTAGCCACCCATAAGCCCCCTACAGCATCAATGCTCATGCGTGCAAACTGATTCGAGAGTGGGGTGTTCACGACTACAGGAATGACCTGCCGACCATCATACAGACGGAGCGATCGCTCATAGGGGAATGCCATGATGAACGACCGTGATGCGATCTCTTCGACGACGTGCCCAAGTACGTTCCCACCCCAATTCACAGGGAGGAACCCTTCCTGGGTGTAGAGCCCGTCCAAACACGAGGCACGAAGTGTTCCGTTGTTGGATGTGAGACCGTTGATCTCCATTGGACAGCTGAAT
>JAURGP010000065.1 GCA_030833725.1 Candidatus Kapaibacterium sp.
TGTCTCGCGGTCGAAAAGCTCGCCCTGCGACTCGCCATGCCAAACGGTCAGTCGCCAACGTCGATCGATATAACTCGTGAGTCGGACCGGACCCAGCTCGCCCATGTGGATAGGCAGCTCATCCTCTTCGATGACCACGCCGTCACGGTGGCGCTCGCCTGTCAGAATATCGACTCCCTGCACGCCGACGGGCACCGTGAGCCCGGCTCGACCGAGGATCGAACGCGCCAGATCGAGCGTGCTCACCACTTCGCTGCGAACCGCCGGTTCGATGGCCGCCGGATCACTCCACAGCAACGGCACCCGCCACGGCCACGCCGAATTCACGACCAAGCACGGCTGGCTGTTCGAAGGAGCCGATCGTGTAGCCATTGATCTGGATGTTGACAGCAGTGCCACGCTTCTGCACCACAATGGTGTTCCACGATGAATCCCGCTGGAGCACGTCCGTTGGCGTCCAGTCCGACACTGCCTCGTAGAAACGCTGCCGCACCTGAGCGAGCTGGTACTGGCCGTCGGCGCGAATGAGGAGCATGGTGTGATCGTAGGCTCCGGCCGATCCCCAAGAGATGCCAAAACCATCGGTCGTGCGCCCACCCCTCCACCGCAACCGCGACTCAACATCGAAATCTTGCGTGAAATCGACGTACAGGGGTGGAGCTGGAAGGAACCAGGTTCCACCGCGTTGTTGGGAAATCACGAGATAGCTGCTATCCAGCATCCGAGCCGCACCGTAGTGCCACTCTCCTGTCTGCCAGCGCTGATTCGACCGGTCAAACTCCGCTGAGAAACATACGGGGATGTCCTGCGACCGCGCTGTCAACGGGCTGCATTCCAATGCGATCATCAGCATCAGAACAACGTGGACAGCTCTACTAATCATGGTATTCCAGTGTTGTCATTCGAGGTACGTGTAGCCGTACAAACCGGATCGATAGATCGCCAGAAACTCCTTGCCTTGCTGGGCGGTGATGCGCCCTTCCTTTACGGACTGGCTCACCCACGTCTCCATCGTACGCACAAGCTTCTTAGCATCGAATTGCACATAATCAAGGACATCTGCCACCGTTTCGCCGTCGATCACTTGCGTGATCTCATATCCACGGTCGGTACAGGTTACGTGCACGGCATTCGTATCACCAAACAGGTTGTGGAGATCACCAAGAATCTCCTGATACGCTCCTACGAGGAACGCCCCAATGTAGTAGGGAGTTCCGGGCTCGAACGTATGGAGTGGAAGTGTTCGTCGAGGATCACCCATGCCGATAAAGTGATCGACCTTGCCATCAGAATCACACGTTATATCCTGAAGTGTTCCAAGATGCGTTGGCTTTTCTGTTAGGCGATGGATGGGCATGATCGGAAACAGCTGGTCGATCGCCCAGGAATCCGGCAGCGACTGAAACAACGAAAAGTTGCAGAAGTACTTGTCTGCCAACATGCGCGGCAGTTGCTGCAACTCCTCGGGAGCGTTCTTCAACCCGGACGAGAGTTCTGCGATCTTTAAGGCAACCGACCAGTACAGCTTCTCCGTCTTGGCACGAGTGTTCAGATCGAGGACTCCCAAACTAAACCGGTCCAATGCCTCTTCGCGCAACTGCTGTGCATCGTGCCACGACTCGATCATGGTGCGTGTAGATACCGAGGCTAGGATCTCCGAGAGCTCTACGACGATCTCGTGCTCTTCGCTGCCCAGTTCGTCGGAGCCCAACCAACGCGGCACTGACGTTGTTTCCAGAACATCAAAGATCAAAATCGAGTGGTGGGCCGTCAACGCCCTACCGGACTCCGTGATAATGTGTGGGTGTGGCAACTCGTGCTTGTCGGCTGCATCCACCAGGGTGGCCACAGCATCGTTGGCATACTCCTGGATGGCGTAGTTGATACTGGAGGTCATTAAGGTGCGAGAGCCATCGTAGTCAACGCCCAAACCACCACCAATATCCACGAAGTCAACGTTGCAACCCCGCTTCATCAGCTGTACGTAGAACTGTGCTACTTCCCGTAGTCCGGACTTGATCTTGCGGATGTTCGTGATCTGCGATCCAAGATGGAAGTGAATCAACCGGATGCAGTCGAGCATGTTTTCCTGCTCGGCATAGTCCACGGCAGCAACAAGTTCGGACGCGTTGAGGCCGAACTTCGACTTGTCACCGCCAGAATCTTCCCACTTACCCGACCCGGATGCAGTGAGCTTGATACGAATACCGACGTTTGGACGAACGTCGATGCGTTTGGCAACGTGGTTGATGAGTTTCAACTCGGCCAGCTTCTCCACCACGAGGTAAATGCGTTTACCCATCTTCTGCGCCAGAAGAGCCAGCTCGATGTAATCCTCATCCTTGTATCCATTGCAGATGATGAGGGCGTCCGGGTTATCCATCACAGCCAATACGGCGTGCAGCTCCGGCTTCGAGCCTGCCTCAAGACCGATGTTGAACCGCTTTCCATGGCGCACCAGCTCTTCTACCACTGGGCGCTGCTGATTGACCTTAATCGGATACACACAGTAGTACTTACCGGTGTAACCATACTCTGCAGAGGCTTTATCAAAGCAGCCAGAGAGTTTCTCGATACGATCGTCCAGGATGTCGGGGAATCGGACCAACACAGGAAGTGAAACATCTCGAATCCCAAGTTCATCGACGAGTTCCTTGAGATCGACGCTACAACCAGCGCCTTTGCGCGGTGAGACAGCCACATTCCCCTTCTCGTTGATCGAGAAGTAGTTGATACCCCAGCCGGGGACGTTGTAGAGCTCGAGGGAATCCTCGACGCGCCATTTCCGCATAGGCGGACTCTCCGTGGAAAAATTGATGGACGTGAAGGGGCAAAACTACGGAAGTCTATATTTGCTGCCCTATGGCTTCTTTGAACCAGATCGATGTTCTCAAACAGCAGTTTTCCGACTTCCTTCGGCGAAAGAAGTATCGGATTACCCAGGAACGGATCAATATCCTGGATCGGATCGCCGAAATCGATGACCATTTCTCTGCAGATGAGCTGTATCTGCATATGAATGGACAGGGCGACAAGGTGTCCCGGGCTACGATCTATTCGACCCTGGATTTGCTCACCCAGTGTTCAATTCTGACCAAACATCGGTTTCAGGGAGAAAGTGCCCACTTTGAGCTGTCTTCGCGCATGCCTCACCACGACCACCTCATCTGCACAGAATGCGGACGGATTGTGGAGTTTCGAGAGGAATCGATTGATGCAATCCGCGACCGGGTGGCCGATCGACTCGGTTTCCGTCCATTGCATCACTCACTGCAGATCTTTGCCGTCTGTCACAGTCCGACGACGTGCGTTCACAATACTTCTGAATAACCGACATCCATCGCCATCGGCACCGTATGAAACATCTCGTAATAGTTGAGTCGCCGTCGAAAGCGAAGACGATCCAGAAGTATCTCGGCTCTGACTACATCGTCACGTCATGCATGGGGCATATCCGCGACCTTCCCGGCAACGACAAAGCCATCGATATTGCCAACAACTTCACGCCGGTATATGAGGTCAACGAAGACAAGAAGAAGGTTGTTGCTGAGTTAAAGAAACAGGCCAAGAGTGCTGACGTCGTGTTACTTGCGAGC
>JAURGP010000066.1 GCA_030833725.1 Candidatus Kapaibacterium sp.
GTTCCCACAGGTCATCAAAACCCTGATGGCGGCTGGCGTCAACATGGATAACGTCGAGATCTGGTCGATGCGATCCATTACCGATACGCATCCCTACCAATCCGTGTTGGCCATCGACGACCTTCCGGAGATCTGGATTCTGCGCGACGGAGCAGCCGGTAAGCACATCGTTGAGGCTCAATACCAGGTAAGCAATCCTAACGCCGACTCGCTCTTGGCTGCCGCACTTGTGCCGTAAGAAGAAACAGGGAGACCCCCATGCTACAGAAGATCAGCTCCGCAGAAAGCGAACCACTCCGCCTCTACATGGGCGCAGCACCGTGTGGTACCGCTCCAACCATCAGCGAAGACGAGGGCACCGAGCTCAACTTTGCTCGCTACTGGGTTCCCAATCCACGCGACTCCTACAGTGTGATCGCCACGGGGGATAGCATGGAGGGGGCTCGGATCTATGCTGGCGACATGCTGGTGATCGACGCCGGCATGGAGGCCCGCGAGGGACATGTTGTGGTGGCGTGGCTGAATGGTGAGCTCACGGTGAAGCGCCTGCACAAGCGCCCGGACAGCACCGTTGTGCTGATGCCGGAAAACAGCAAGTACGCTCCCATCGTGGTAGGTGAACACGATGAAATGCGTATCCTTGGCGTGGTGACGAGCGTGCATCGCAAGCTCTAGTCCCGAACGATTCACGAACCGCCGGAACCATCCGCACATATCCCCTGTTCCTCACGGGATATGTCGAAATCCATTCTCCTTCTTGGCGGTAGCCGCGGTATCGGACGTGCCATTGTTGATCTGCTCCTTGAACGGGGTGATCACCCCATTGTGATTGCACGCCATCAGCACGATCTTCCGCAGGCTGTTCCGTTCCACCAGGCTGATGTGGTGCACGACGACTATACGTCGCTGATTCCCTCCGAACTCGACGGCATGATCTTCCTGCCGGGCACGATTACACTGCTTCCAGCAGCTCGGCTTACCCCGCAACAGATCATCGACGACTTCACCACCAATGCGCTAGCTGCTCACACGGCCATTGTTCGGTGCCTGCCGGCGCTCAAGCGCACGCCAGGCTCCGGCGTGGTGCTCTTCAGCACGGTAGCCGTGGGCCTTGGAATGCCCTTCCACGCGAGCGTGGCAATGGCAAAGGGAGCCGTTGAGGGCTTGACGCGCTCGATGGCTGCTGAGTTGGCACCCACCGTGCGTGTGAACGCCATTGCTCCCTCACTCACCGACACGCCCCTTGCAGCAAAACTCCTTGCCGACGACAAGCGCCGGGAGGCCTCAGCGGCGCGTCACCCACTCCAGCATGTGGGCACAGCCCGTGAAGTAGCCCAAGCGGCCATCTTCGCCGCCTGCGATGCCACCTGGATGACGGGCGCAGTGCTGCCGATCGATGGCGGCATGAGCACGGTGCACGTCAGCAGATAACACGATATACGTTTTTGTTCTTCCATTCAGAGAGGGTTTTCCCATGTTTCACCGTTTTGTTTCCATGCTGATTCTTCCTGCAGCACTGCTGCTCGGAGGATTCTCCGTGGCCCTGGCTCAAGAGCCCACGGCCCTCGTACAGATCATTCACAATGCTGCCGATCCCGGCGCTGCTGTGGTAGACGTCTACCTGGGCGATACGAAAGCTGTGGATGACTTCGCCTTCCGCACGGCTACGCCGTTCCTCATTCTGCCAGCCAACACCGACCTCACCGTAGGCGTTGCCCCGGGCAATTCGATGTCATCAGCGGATGTGATTGCTCCGTTCACTGTCAACCTTGCCCCTGGACGCTACGTTGCAGTAGCCAATGGCGTACTGAACCCTGCCAACTTCGCTGCCAACGCCGATCCGGCTGCCGCTCCGATTGCCTTCGACCTATACTCCATCGACAGCATTTCTGACACAGCTGCCGACGATGCCACAGTCGATTTCGTGATCTTCCACGGTGTTACCGATGCCCCAGCCGTAGATGTACGCACTGGCGGCACAGCTCTGGTGGAGTCGCTCTCGTACGGTGAGGCCACCACCACGCTTTCGGTTCCTGCTGATAGCTACATCCTAGATGTCGCCCCTGCCGGTGGTGAAACATTGGTATCGTACACGGCTGATGTGTCGACGCTGGGTGGTTCGTCCCTGACGGTTGTGGCCTCCGGCTTCCTGGACCCCGCCGCCAACCAAAATGGCCCCGCCTTTGGCCTGTGGGCAGCAATCGCCGCCGGTGGTGATCTGGTAGAGCTGCCGGTCTACACCGCGCCAACCACGGCCATGGTACAGATCATTCACAATGCTGCCGATCCCGGCGCTGCTGTGGTAGACGTCTACCTCGGCGATACGAAGGTCATTGACGACTTTGCCTTCCGCACGGCTACGCCATTCATCGAGCTGCCGGTCAACACCGATCTCACGGTAGGCGTTGCTGGCCCGAACTCCGAGTCTGTCGCCGATGTACTTGCATCGTTCGACGTCAACCTGGCCCCAGGCCGCTACGTGATCATCGCCAAGGGTGTGCTCAATCCAGCCAACTTCGCTGCCAATGCTGATCCAGACGCAGCTCCGATTGGCTTCAGCCTGTACGCCATTCGTGGCATTTCTGAAGCTGCTGACGACGATGCCACGGTTGACGTTGTGATCTTCCACGGTGTTACCGATGCCCCTGCTGTAGATGTACGCACTGGTGGCACAACGCTGGTGGAGTCTCTCTCCTACGGTGCGGCTAGCGCCACGCTGTCGGTTCCTGCTAAAAGCTACATCCTGGATATCGCCCCTGCCGGTGGTGCAACATTGGTTTCCTACACAGCTGACGTGTCGGCTCTGGGCGGTGCTTCCCTGACGGTGGTGGCCTCCGGCTTCCTGGACCCAACTGCCAACCAGAATGGCCCAGCCTTTGGCTTGTGGGCAGCCACCGCTGCCGGTGGTGCCTTGATTGAGCTTCCGCCAGTAACGGTGTCGGTAGAAGAAGAACTAGCCGCTTCTGCCAACGTTTCCGTGCAGCCAAACCCTGCTACTTCTGGTGCAGAGCTGCTGTTTACCATGCCTGTCGCTTCGGAAGCAACTGTGACTGTGGTTTCTACCATGGGCTCGGTAGTCCTTGAGCGTGCCCTTGGCATGCTGCCCGCAGGCGATCACCGCTTCTGGCTCGATGCCACCCAGGTTGGCTCCGGTCAGCACTATGTGACGATCTCCGCCGGAACTCTTCGCACGACGTTGCCGTTTACCATCGTACGATAGTAGATCGCAACACCCCCCTCCTACGTCTCCCCACCCCCAACACAAAAGCCCCTTACCACTTCATTGTGGTAGGGGGCTTTGTGTACATGGTTCACACCATGAAGTGCAAGAG
>JAURGP010000067.1 GCA_030833725.1 Candidatus Kapaibacterium sp.
ATCGGCATAGACTGCTTGACGCAGGAGGTGGAAGTACTCCTCGCTGGAGCGGGCACCGCTCATAAGCGGAGTGGCCTGTGGAAGCCCATAGGCTTCGATCATCTGCTGGGCATAGAGGTACTGATATCCCAGTAGCGACGGAAACCCCTGGAGCTCGATGAGCTTCGGCCCCTGATCGGTGATCGCAAAGTCTACCACGGAGAAGAGGGGTAGGGGGCTTTCGTTGCGCACGCGGTAGCGGTCGCTCAACGTGGACTCAGAGGCCTGCAGGGCCTCCGGAGCAAGACATTGCTGGATCAGCGCGATCGCACTGGATTCGAGATGCAGCTGTGTGTCGCGTGAGACGAAGACGGGCATCTCGCAGACGCGGTACTCGATCTTCATACCCAGCCACTGTTCAAGACCCTCGCAGAAGGTGCGGTACGAGTCGTCGGTGACTCGGTGCAGAAAGGCCTCCTGAAGATCCGGCCTCATGCAAGGAACCGGCACTGGCCGGCCATAAAGGTGGCAAGGACGCGGATCTGCGTCAGCTCGTCGGCAGGACAGGTCATCGGGTCGCGGTCCAGCACCACTACGTCGGCGTCGAAGCCCAGAGCGATCGTGCCGCGACGGTAGTCCACGTCGGCAGAGGCATGAGCTGTGCGGCCGTAGGCCTCCAGGGCCTCGGCCATCGTAAGACGCTCCTGTTGTTGCCATGGGCGTTGGACGAAGTCCGCCAGGCCAGCCAGTACCGACGCCGACTCGATGGGTGCATCACTACCGGCAGCAACACGAACACCGGCATCGAGCAAGCTGCGCCAGCGGTAGGCATCGGCTAAGCGGTCGTGGCCCAATCGACGTTCGGCCATGGCTGCGTCGCTGGTGCAGTGCGAGGGTTGGACGCAGGCAAACACGCCTAGCTCGGCACAGCGGGACACATCGGATGCATGCATATGCTGAGCATGCTCAATGCGCAGCAAAAGGTCTTGACCGTCAGGCCAGGATCGTACGATGGTGTAGGCATCAAGGACTTCCCGTACAGCAGCGTCGCCAATGGCATGCACGGCAAGACACCACCATCCAGCATCAATCGCCTTGCGGGCTGCAGCTGCGATGTCGGTAGAAGTCTTCAACAGCGATCCCGATGTTGAGGGTTCGTCGGTGTAGGGGGCCAGCAGTGCTGCACCTCGGGAGCCAAGTGCACCGTCGGCAAACAGCTTCAAGCCGGCCGTGCGCTGGATCTCGCCGGCTGCCGGAAGTAGACCGGCAGACTCCCACTCGTCGTGTTGTGCCGATACAAAAGACTGCACGCGAATCGGAAACCGTCCAGACTCAACCAGACTCCGCAGGACCTCTACGACATGCGGTGCCACGTCCATGTCGTGAATCTCCGTGATGCCGAAGGCCGACAGATGGGCGGCAGCCGTTTCGAGGTAGGTGGTGATGGTAGCAGCATCCGGTTTGGGGATGGCCGCCCAGAAGGGATCCATGTCGGTATCAACCACGACGGGGCGGTGTGGCACGCCGGCACGGCGCGAGGCCTCGGCGTTCACCCAGAAAGCGTGGCCATCCACGCGGCTGGCAACAACTGGTACATCCGGAAAGGCATCGTCCAGCCAGTGAGAATCTGGCATCGACGCTGGTGACCACAACTCCTGATTCCAGCCCATACTGCGTAGCCACTGCATGGAGTGCTGTTCATGGGCACGGCGCAGAATCTCCACACATTCAAACGGACTCGTAGCGGCGTGCAATGACGGCATCATCAGTCGCTGCCCGAGCCCCATCAGGTGCAGATGGTTATCTACGAAGCCCGGCAGAACGGTCGCGCCGGGAAACTCGTAGGAAGACGTCTCGTTGCGGATGACCACGGCGTGGTCGGTGGTAGGAACAATCGCACGGATGCGACCACGCTCGAAGTGCAGTTCCATGGTAATCTGACCCTAGTTGCGCAGACGAATCGTATCGATGCCGTCGAGGTAGTCCTTCTTCTGCAGGAGTTGTTCCTCCGACTCCACGTTATGTGGATCTGGCAAACAGCAGTCTACTGGACACACTGCCGCGCACTGTGGTTCGTCGTGGAAGCCTTTGCACTCGGTGCACTTGTCCGGTACGATGTAGTAGAACTCTGGTGAGAAGAACTCTCCCTTGAAGTTGCCCGGTGAGGTACTGTCGGAGTAGGTGGTGCCAGCAAGTTCCCATGACGCCCCAGCTTCATAGATCGCCGTGTTGGGGCACTCCGGCTCGCAGGCGCCACAGTTGATACAGTCGGACGTAATGTAGATAGCCATAGAAGGACACACTCGTAGTTGGAATCAGGGTTGGAATCAGGTGAACACGAATACATGAACACGAATACAAAGGTAGGGAACACAGCAGGAACGTTTTGCGTTCCGCCCGTTCAGGTCACGACAGTACATACTACACATCATCCCGGCTGCACCTCTGTGGATTACCGCCTCCTCGCTTCTCTCTTGCTGATCGTTTGCACATGGATCGTGCCACCTTTTGCCTCGGCAGCTACACTCATCGAACCGGAGGCACTGGTAGGCCCGGCGGATGGCCAGGTAAGCGGCTTCGTGCAGGACTCTGCCACGTCCGAAACCATCGTTGGAGCGACGGTCCTGGTGAAGGGTACGTCGAAGGGTACCTACACCAATAAGGCCGGCTTCTTCTCGATCTCTGGTTTGCAACCTGGTGCCTACACGCTTCAGGTATCGTTCCTTGGGTACGAGCGGGGCGAGGTACCCATTACCATCGAACCAACGGGAGGTACGTCGGTGCGGATTCGCCTGCGACAGGCCTCCATCATGCAGGAACAGGTAACCGTGCAGGCCGAGCGCGAGAATGAGAAGCGTCAGATCAGTGTGTCGCGTGTGAACATTCCCATGCAGCAGGTCAACCAGATGCGCATCGGCGGCGAGGCCGACATCTTCCGAGCCATTCAGATGCTACCGGGCGTGTTGACGTCCTCGCAGATCTCGAGCGGTCTGTTTATTCGAGGTGGTTCACCCGATCAGAACCTGATCCAGCTCGACGGAATGACGGTGTACAATCCTACGCACTTGTTCGGCTTCATCAGCGCCTTCAACACCGATGCCGTCAAGGATGTGGAGTTGTTGAAAGGGGGCTTCCCGGCTGAGTACGGCGGGAGGTTATCGGCCGTCCTGAACGTGACACAGAAGGATGGCAATCGCGACCGCATCGAGGGGCTGGTAGG
>JAURGP010000006.1 GCA_030833725.1 Candidatus Kapaibacterium sp.
CGGCCGCGATACGGCGGTGGCATCGGGGAACCGCTGGCCGACCGATTCCGGGCCTGCCGGCCGAACGGGTTGGCCGACATGCAGCGCGTTGACGATTTCCGTCACCATATCGCGCTGCTGCAACAGGTTCATGACTGCCGCAGGAGCCAGTCTTCCCTCGCGCTGCTGCTCGTAGGCGCCCATCTCAATGCGGCGTCCTACCAAGCGGGGGTTACCAATGGCATCGGTGTTGTTGTGGTTCACGAACCGGTCGATGACGCCGGCATCGAGAGCTACCGACTGCGACGACAGTCGCAGGCCATCGTCGTCGGTACCGAAGTAGCCGTCGGGACCGAGAACGTCGTCGATATCAACAACGTCGGGGTTGATGGTCCAGTAGCCATATTCAAAGTCCTGCTCTACGAGATTCGCAACCGACTCCAGCGCTCCTCCACCGGCAGTGTCAACGGCCAGCAGGCGCTCGGTCTCCGTAAGGTCGCCATTCCACAGGATCGAGTTTTGCAAGAATACATCGGACTGCACCCACATGGCATGGCCACGAAGAGCGGAGCTCTCTGCACCAGCTGTGTTGCGGATGAATGTCGTGTTGGTGATGTAGGTATCGGAGGCGGCCAGGATCGCACCGCCACCCGCTTCGGCATGGTTGCTGTCGAAGACGCAGGAGACGACCTGCACTGTGGCATTACTCTCGGTTGAACTCTTGGTTGATTCGACCAGCAGGGCACCACCCTGGCCCTCCGTACGATTCGCCCAGAAGAGCGACTGGCCAAAAAATGGGCCGTAGCCATAGGACGGTGCATCCACGATGTCGCTAATGTGCACGGCTCGGCTGCGGTTATGGTCGAACACGCAGAACTCGAAGCGCAGACGTCCTACGTTGGAGGCCTGCACCGGTGTTGCATCGAAGTTGGTGAATCGGCAGTTGTAGAAGGCCGGCTGGCCACCATTGATGGCAATACTGCCACGAGGACCCTGAAACACTAGGCCGTCGAAGCGTGTCGTGGAGTCGTGATTGTCCAGCGCCCACGCATCCAGCAGGAGCATCACGGTTGGACGACGGAACCAGTCGCGATGCTCACGGAGAGCTTCATCGCCACGGAAGCCACCATACAGGCGCACACCCTTCGGCATTGCAGCAGCGGGGCCCAGTGTGTAGGCCCCCTGCCCAAGCCAGATCTGATCGCCTTCAGCGGCTTCTGCTAGGGCGCCTTCCAGCGACATGGCCGACTGCCACGATTGTCCGTCGGCTCCAACAGCCGCATCGGCGGCAACAAACAAGGTATCCGCAGCCTGTAAGGGGCTAACCACGAGGAGGAATACGCAAAGAAGAAGTGCAGGGTTGTTCATCCATCGAACCTACTGAAAACCCTGCACAAAAAGACAAGCCCCAACAACGCGAGTTGCTGGGGCTGATGGATGGCATGGTGATGAGTGTTACGCTACCGGAGCCTTGCGGGCAGCGCGGCGCTTGGCAGCCACTTCCTCCTCGTCGATCACCTGTGGCAGGATGGCTTCGGAGCCGAAGATGTTGCCTACTTCCGAGGTGACGACCATCTTCTGGTACTCGCGCAAACCGGTACCGGCAGGGATCAACTGACCGAGGATGATGTTCTCCTTGAGGCCCACCAGGTTGTCGGCCCGTGCAGCGGAGGCAGCCTCGGACAGCACCTTGGTGGTTTCCTGGAAGGAGGCCGCCGAGAGCCACGATTCGGTGGTGATCGATGCCGTGGTGATACCCAGCAGCATTGGTTCGCCAATCGCAGGCTCGGCCTTACGTGCCTTAGCCCCTTCCTTGTCCTTGGCCTTGAGATCGTCGTTGATGGCCTTGAGTTCCTTACGCTGGATCACCTGGCCGATCTTCAATTTCGTGTCGCCCTTGTCGGTCACGATCATGCAGGTTTTCAGACGCACGTTCTCGTCGGTGAAGCGCATACGGTCAACCTGGTCGTTCTCGAGGAAACGAGAGTCGCCGGCATCCGTGATACGCACCTTCTGCAGCATCTGGCGGACGATCACTTCAATGTGCTTGTCGTTGATCTTCACACCCTGCATGCGGTACACTTCCTGGACTTCGTTCACCAGGTAGCCCTGCACTTCGTTGATACCCTTGATGTGGAGGATATCGTGCGGGTTGATGGCACCTTCGGACAGGCGATCACCGGCGCGAACGAGGTCGCCCTCCTGCACCAACACGTGACGGCCAATCGGCACCGAATACTCGCGGCGAAGTTCGCCGTCCAGGGACGTCACCGAAATCACGCGGGAACCACGCTTTGGCTTGTCGATGGCAATGATGCCGTCGATTTCCGTCACGGCAGCAGGAGCCTGCGGCGCACGTGCTTCGAAGAGCTCCGTTACCCGTGGCAAACCACCGGTAATGTCGCGCAGACGACCCAGGTCGCGTGGCATCTTCACCAGCTTGGTACCGATGGTGACCACTTCGCCGTCGTCTACTACGATCTGGGCACGCGTTGGGATGATGTACGATTGAATCGTTACGCCATCTTCGTCCATGATCTCGATAGCAGGGCTCTTTGTGCGGTCGCGAGAGTCGATCACGATCTTTGTGGTGTGACCGGTCTGCTCGTCGATCGCCTCCTTGAAGGTAAGGTTTGGCACCAGGTCGCGATAGCGTACCCGACCAGCCTTCTCCGTGATGATGACCGAGTTGTAGGGGTCCCACTCGTACAGGGCATCGCCCTTGGCAACCTTCTGTCCGTCGGTAACCTTCAGTTCGGCACCGTAGACAAGGTCGTATTTCGTCACGATACGGTTCGAACCTGGCTCGACGATGTTGATCACACCGGCGCGGGAAACCGCAACGTTGAGGTCTTCGGTATCGCCAACGGTGGTGACCACGCGGACGTTCTCGAACTGGACCACGCCATCAAACTTGGCGATGGCCATGCTCTGGTTGCTGGACAGCGACGCCGTACCACCCGTGTGGAACGTACGCAGTGTAAGCTGTGTACCTGGCTCACCGATCGACTGCGAGGCAATCGTACCGACGGCCTCGCCCACGTCTACCATCTGACCGGTAGCCATGTTGCGGCCGTAACACTTGGCACACACGCCTTGACGCGACTCACAGGTGAGTACCGAGCGAATCATCACGGCTTCGATTGGCGAGCCCTCGATGGCGTCGGCAATCTCTTCGGTGATCACATCGCCCTTCTTGCAGTAGACGTGGCTGGAGATGGGGTCTACGATGTCGACCAGCGACACGCGACCAAGGATCCTCTCCTTCAATGGCTCCTTGACTTCCTCACCATCCTTCAGGGCACGGGTCTCCAGGCCACGGATCGTACCGCAGTCGTCCTCGGAGATCACCACGTCCTGGGCAACGTCGTGCAGACGGCGCGTGAGGTAGCCGGCGTCGGCCGTCTTCAAAGCCGTATCGGCCAGACCCTTCCGAGCACCGTGCGTCGAGATGAAGTACTCAAGGTTGGTCAAACCTTCCTTGAAGTTCGAGATGATGGGGTTTTCAATCAACTCGGCGCTGGACGCACCGGCCGTCTTTTGAGGCTTGGCCATCAAACCACGCATGCCGGCCAGCTGACGGATCTGCTCCTTCGAGCCCCGTGCCTGCGAGTCCATCATCATGTAGAACGTGTTGAAACCTTGCTGTGCTGAGGCCAGCTCGTTGTAGAGCTTGTCGGCTACACGGTTGGTGGCCGTGGACCAGGTGTCGATGATCTTGTTGTAGCGCTCACCCTCGGTGATCACACCAGAGTGGTAGTAGTCTTCGATCTTGTCCACTTCGGCCTGGGCCTTGTCGATGATCGTGACCTTCTCGGCTGGAACCACAACGTCGGCAATCGATACCGACAGACCGCCTTGTGTAGCGGTGTTGAATCCAGTGGTCTTCAGTTTGTCGAGGAACTCCACGGTCTTGGCCAGACCAGCCTTGCGGAAGCAGAGGGCAATCACCTGACGCAGACGCTTTTTACCAAGCATCTCGTTCATGTAGCCCATTTCCTTTGGTACCAGCTGGTTGAAGAGCACACGACCCGTGGTGGTTTCGACCATGGTGCCATCGATGCGCACCTTGATCTTGGCATGCATTGCCAGCACCTTGTTGTTGTAGGCCATGATCACTTCAGCCGCCGAACCGAAGAGCTTGCCCTCGCCCTTCACGCCATCGCGTGCCTTGGTGAGGTAGTACACGCCCAGAACCATGTCCTGCGACGGTACGGCAATCGGCTCGCCGTTCTGCGTGTGCATGATGTTGTGACTGGACAGCATCAGCAGCAACGCCTCCAGCTGAGCCTCGTGGCTCAACGGTACGTGCACAGCCATCTGGTCGCCGTCGAAGTCGGCGTTGAAGGCCGTGGTAACCAGTGGGTGCAGTTGGATGGCCTTGCCTTCGATCAGCTTTGGCTGGAAGGCCTGGATACCCAAGCGGTGGAGCGTTGGAGCACGGTTGAGCAGTACTGGATGACCGTCGATCACGGTATCGAGGATGTCCCACACTTCAGTGGTCTTCTTCTCGACCTGCTTCTTGGCGCTCTTGACCGTCTTGCAGTGACCGCGCTCGATCAGCTTGCGGATAATCAGTGGCTTGAACAGCTCTACAGCCATGTCCTTTGGCAGACCGCACTCGTGCAGGGCCAACTCCGGACCTACCACGATCACCGATCGACCAGAGTAGTCTACGCGCTTGCCAAGCAGGTTCTGACGGAAGCGTCCGGTCTTGCCTTTGAGCGTGTCGGCCAGCGACTTCAGTGCCCGCTGCGAGTCGCTGCGAACGGCGCGGCGCGAGTTATCGAACAGGGCGTCGACCGACTCCTGGAGCATGCGCTTCTCGTTCCGCAGAATCACTTCTGGCGCCTTGATATCCATCAGGCGCTTGAGGCGGTTGTTGCGGATGATCACGCGACGGTACAGGTCGTTCAGGTCAGACGTGGCAAAGCGGCCACCCTCGAGAGGTACCAGCGGACGCAGGTCCGGTGGGATCACAGGGATGATGTCCAACACCATCCACTCGGGACGGTTTGGATCCTTGCCCGGGGCCGAGCGGAAAGCGTCCAGAATGCGCAAACGCTTGAGCATGTCGGCACGCTTCTGCTGCGACATGTCCTCGCGGAGGTTCTCACGCAGCAGGAAGTACTCTTCGTCGGCATCAACGCGGCTCAGGAGCTCCTTGATGGCCTCGCCCCCGATCAGGGCGATGAACTTGTTCGGATCGTCGTCGTCCATGGCACGCTCAGCTGGGCTGAGGCTGGCCAAGACTTCCAAGTACTGATCCTCGGTGAGCAGGTCCTTCTTCGACAGACCCGTAGCTCCCGGTTGAATCACGACGTAGGATTCGTAGTAGACGATCCGCTCGATGTCCTTTGTTGGGAGGCCCACAACGCCGGCGATCTTGCTAGGCAGCGACCGCAGGAACCAGATGTGCACAACGGGCACCGCCAGCATGATGTGACCCATGCGCTCGCGACGCACGCTCTTCTGCGTGACTTCTACGCCACAGCGGTCGCAGACGATCCCCTTGTAGCGAATTCGCTTGTACTTACCACAAGCGCATTCCCAGTCGCGGATCGGTCCAAAGATCTTCTCGCAGAACAGACCGTCCTTCTCAGGACGGAACGAACGGTAGTTGATCGTTTCCGGCTTGGTGACCTCGCCGTGCGAGCGATTCAAAATGTCGTCCGGAGAGGAGATACGAATCGTGATCGATGAGTATCCGCGCTTCGGTGCTTGTTGGAATTGCATCGTTACTCCGATGGGAAGTTCCGTTTCAGTTTATCGGTCAATCTCGTTAGTCGATCTTGACGTCCAGACACAAGCCCTGCAACTCGCGAACGAGTACGTTGAAGGACTCAGGAATGTTCGGCACTGGCATGTTCTCGCCCTTGACAAGCATTTCGTACATCTTGGCACGACCTTGCACGTCGTCGGACTTCACAGTAATCATCTCTTGCAGGGTGTGTGCGGCGCCGTAGGCCTCAAGTGCCCACACCTCCATCTCACCCAGACGCTGACCACCAAACTGCGCCTTACCACCCAGCGGCTGCTGCGTGATCAGCGAGTACGGTCCGATGGAGCGTGCGTGGAGCTTGTCGTCCACCAAGTGGGAGAGCTTCATCATGTAGATGATACCCACCGTCACTTCGTTATCGAACGCTTCACCGGTGCGGCCATCATGCAGAACCGTCTTGCCGGTGCGTGGCAGACCAGCCTGGGCGAGGTATTCTCCGACCTCGTCCCACGATGCACCGTCGAAGATCGGCGTGGCAAAGTGCGTTCCCAGCTTGGAACCAGCCCAGCCCAGAGCGGTCTCGTACAGCTGTCCAAGGTTCATACGGGAAGGTACGCCCAGCGGGTTTAGGACGATATCTACCGGCGTGCCATCTGGTAGGAACGGCATGTCCTGCAGTGGCACGATCTTCGACACGATACCCTTGTTACCGTGACGACCGGCCATCTTGTCGCCGACCTGCAGCTTGCGCTTCTTGGCAACGTAGACCTTGGCCATCTGCAGAATGCCTGGCTGGAGTTCGTCACCGGCAGCAATCTTGTTGCGTTCGATGCGACCGTCCAGCATCAGTTGCTGGCGACGCTCTTCGTAGTTCTTCATCAGGCTACGAATAAGCGTCATCGTTTTCTTTTCAGCCACCCAGTCCTGGTCGATGTTCATCGCCGATGGGACGAAGGTTCCTGCTTCGTACTTGGAGAGCAACTCCGTCTTGGAAAGCTTCGCTCCCGAGCGGAACACCACGGTGTCGTTCGCCGAGCGAATCCCCGTGCTGGTCTGGCCATCGAGCAGCTCGCCGATGCGCTCTACGCACTCTACGTCGAGCGAGCGCAGGGCCTGTTGCTCACGCTTGGTGATCAGGTCTTGGCGACGCTTTTCTTCCGCGCGGAACTCCGTATCGGAGGTCAGCACGCGACGTGCGAACAACTTCGTGTTGATCACGGTGCCCTTCAATCCAGGAGGCGCCTTCAGCGATACGTCCTTGACGTCTCCGGCTTTGTCGCCAAAGATGGCGCGGAGGAGCTTTTCTTCTGGCGTAGGATCGGTTTCGCCCTTCGGCGTGATCTTACCAATGAGGATGTCGCCTTCGCGAACCTTCGAGCCAACGCTCACGATACCGCGATCGTCGAGGTCCTTGGTTGCTTCTTCCGAGACGTTCGGAATCTCGCGGGTGAACTCTTCCTCACCACGCTTGGTATCGCGCACTTGGAGCGTGAACTCCTCGATGTGGACGGACGTGAACACATCCTGAGCGACCATGCGCTCGCTGATCACGATAGCATCCTCGAAGTTGTATCCGCGCCATGGCATGAAGGCCACCAGCACGTTCTGTCCAAGAGCGAGTTCGCCCTTATCCGTCGAGGCCCCGTCGATGATCGGTTCGCCTTTTGCCACGCGCTGTCCAGCGCGTACAATCGGACGATGGTTCACCGCCGTGTCTTGGTTCGTGCGGTAGTACTTCAGCAGCTCATAGCGCACAACACGATCCGTGTCGAAGGAGGTCAACTGCTCGTCCTTCGGGCGCTTGTCGTCGTAGCGCAGCTGGACATAGTCGCCGCATACGTATTCTACAACGCCGTCGTCCTCGGCCAGAACCACCGTACGCGAGTCGCGCGCAACACGTGCTTCCATGCCCGTACCAACGATAGGAGCGCTCGGACGCAACAGAGGTACACCCTGGCGTTGCATGTTCGAGCCCATCAATGCGCGGTTGGCGTCGTCGTGCTCAAGGAAGGGAATCAGCGAGGCAGCTGGCGAGGTAATCTGGTCGGTGGAGACCTCCATGTACTCAACCTGCGTAGGATCTACCACGACGTAGTCACCGCTCTGACGTGCCTTCACCGTTTCACCGGCGATGCGCATGTTCTTTTCGAGCTCGGTACCGGCTGGGACGATGATCTTGCCTTCTTCCTTATCGGCCGGCAGGAACTCCAGATCATCCGTCACAACGCCCTTCACCACCTTGAGGTACGGCGTTTCGATGAAGCCGAACTTGTTCACGCGAGCGTGAATAGCCAGCGACGAAATCAGACCGATGTTCGGACCTTCCGGCGTCTCGATCGGGCAGAGGCGACCGTAGTGCGTGTAGTGAACGTCGCGCACCTCGAAGCCAGCGCGCTCACGCGTCAGACCACCAGGTCCCAGTGCCGACGTTCGCCGCTTGTGCGTGACTTCCGACAATGGATTGGTTTGATCCATGAACTGCGACAGCTGATTTGTTCCGAAGAACTGATTGATCACGCTGGTAATCGTACGAGCGTTGACCAGTTCCGACGGCGTGATGTTCTCGCTATCACGCACGCTCAGCCGCTCCTTGATGGTACGCGACATACGCGTCAAACCAAGGTTGAAGGCCGATTCGAGCTGCTCACCCACCGTACGTACACGACGGTTGGCAAGGTGGTCGATGTCGTCCACCGGCATCTTGCCATCGCGGACGTCGATCAGGTACTTCACGATCAGTACGATGTCGTCTACCGTGAGTGTGGTGACGTCGAACGGCACGTGCAGGTTCAACTTCTCGTTGATGCGGTACCGTCCTACAACACCAAGGTCGTAGCGCTTCGGATTGAAGAACAACTTCTCCAACAGTCCCCATGCTGTGTCCAGATCGGGAGGATCGGACGAGCGGAGCTGACGGTAGATTGTTTCAAGAGCGTCTTCACGGGTGCGAGCGGTATCCTTTGCCAGCGTCTTGGCAATGATTGGCTCGTCATTCGGGTTCTCATACTTATACAGGCGGATCGAGTCTACCTCAGCCCCATTCAACATCTCGATGAGATTGGGATCTACGACGTAGTCGCGCTGAGCAACGATCTCGCCTGTGGCCATGTCGATCACATCGGCAGCAACGCGCCGGCCGAGGTGGTCCTCGGTGAGGTCGGAGATGGCAACATCTTCGGCCAGATCGAATAGGTTCAGGAGGTCTTCATCGCTGGAATAGCCCAGAGCACGCAGCAGCGTGGTTACGGGGAACTTCTTCTTGCGATCGATGTAGGCATACATCACGTCGTGGATGTCCGTGGTGAACTCAATCCACGAGCCCTTGAAGGGGATGATGCGTGCCGAGAAAATTTTCGTTCCGTTCGGGTGCATGGCCTCGTCGAAGAAGCAGCCCGGGGAACGGTGGAGCTGCGCAACAATCACGCGCTCGGCACCGTTGATGATGAACGTTCCCCGCGGAGTCATCGCTGGGATCTGACCGAGGTACACCTCTTGGTCGATCGCCTCGATGTAGTCCTCCGACGTAGGATCGGCCTTCGACGACAAGCGGAGACGAGCCTTCAGCGTTTTCGCATAGGTCAACTCTCGCTCGCGGCACTCCTCCTCGGTGTACTTGGGCTTCTCGATGAAGTAATCGATGAAGCTCAACTCGTACACCCCGGCGTTATCCTCGATCGGGAAGTTCGAAATGAAGGCGCGTTGCAAGCCAAGCTCACGGCGCTCTTCAACAGCGGCCGATTCCTGCAGAAACTCGTTGTACGAGTCAATCTGAATCCCGAGAAGGTCCGGGTAGGTGTGATGCTTGCTCACATGGCCAAAATGCACTCGCTCGCGAAGACGCTTGAGCGGCAGTGTGTACAGGGAAGAATCCAGTAAAGCTTGCATGGGAAGGGGGCTCCCGACAGCGTGAACAATGGTGTAATCGCTATGACCAATAAAGACAACAACGCCCGGGAAGGCACAAAACGGCCAACCCGGGGTTGTTTCGGATGTGCTATGATTACTTCAGGGTAACCTTGGCGCCGGCTTCTTCCAACTTCTTCTTCAGATCGTTGGCTTCGTCCTTGCCTGCGGCTTCCTTCACGATCTTTGGTGCGCCTTCAACGAGGTCCTTGGCTTCCTTGAGGCCCAGACCCGTTACTTCGCGAACAACCTTGATCACGTTCAGCTTCTGTGCACCAGCATCGGTAAGCTCAACGTCGAATTCGGTCTTCTCTTCAGCGGCTTCGCCACCACCAGCTGCTGCTGGACCGGCAGCCATCATCATTGGAGCTGCGGCGGTAACACCGAACTTCTCTTCAAGTGCTTCTTTCAGTGCAGCGGCTTCGGTAAGCGTAAGCGCGCCAATCTTCTCTACGAGTTCTTCTACGATTGCAGACATTGTTGTGTCCTGTTGAAAGGTGTGTAAATAATCGTGTTTTGAGTACCGTTACGCTGCCTGTTTCTTGGCAACTTCCTCCACCAGCGAAGCAACATCGCGCATGACTGCACTGATGGCTCCGTGGATACCCGACACCGGAGCATGAATGCTGCCGATGATGTTTGCGATCAGTTCCTCACGCGTTGGAAGCTCCGAAACGCGCTTGAGTTGTGATCCGTCGAACACCTGACCGTCGATCCACGCCATCTTGAGGGACGGACGCTCCGTCTTCTCGAAATGCTTGCGAATGATCTTAGCAGGGCCGATCGGATCTGTCGAGCTGAAGATGATGGCCGTTTGACCAGCAAACTTCTCGACGCCCAGATTGTACTTCTCACCGGCTTCAATAAGAGCACGTGCGATGAGTGTGTTCTTGGCCACACGCATCGACGCTCCCTTTTCACGAACTTCAGATCGGAAGGCTTGATCCTCCGCCACTGTCATCCGTGTGAAGTCGACGAAGTACAAGCTTGACGCAGCGCGGATCTGCTCCGCAAGCTCGGCTACGATCGCCTGTTTTTGTTCCTTCGTTACCATACGGCTCCGATTTAACTGTGATTGTCCGATGCCCAACCGTGCGTCCCTTTCGAGACGAACGGGTTAGAAGCAGTGCACCGAACAGTGCGTAATAGACGTTTGAATTAGTTTTCGCCGGTTCCTACCGAGTGCTCATCGACACGAACACTTGGACCCATCGTCGACGTGAAGAACAACGATTTCACATACTTACCCTTCGCCGACTGAGGCTTAGCTCGCATCACGGTGGAAACGAACAGCGCAGCATTCTCTACCAGCTTGTCCGGCGAGAATGAACACTTGCCTACGGCAGCGTGGATGTTACCGGCTTTGTCAACGCGAAACTCGATCTTACCTGCCTTGACTTCCTGAACGGCCTTGGCAACGTCGAACGTTACCGTACCGCTCTTGGGATTTGGCATCAGGCCGCGAGGACCCAGTACCCGACCCAGCTTGCCCACTTCGCCCATCACGTCCGGGGTGGCAATGATGATGTCGATGTCGGCCCAGCCGCCCTGCAGCTTCTCAACATACTCGCTCAATCCGGCATAGTCGGCACCGGCTGCCAGAGCTTCTTTATCCTTGGGTGCATTGGCCATCACCAGCACGCGCACCGTCTTACCCGTGCCGTGTGGCAGAGCTACGGTTCCACGTACGAGTTGGTCGGCCTTCCGCGGATCAACACCCAGGTTCATCGTTACTTCGAACGATTCGTCGAACTTGGCAGTGGCGTTCTTCTTGACGAGTTCTACGGCATCTTTCAACGAGTACGTCTTGTTTTGATCGTAGCTGCTGATGGCCTTCTTATAGCGCTTGTTTGTTGCCATTGTGATTACCCTTCCACCGTAATGCCCATGGAACGAGCCGTACCGGCAATCATCGACACGGCAGCGTCGAGATCACGTGCGTTGAGGTCGGCCTTCTTGACTTCCGCAATCTCTTCGAGCTGCTTGCGGGTTACGGATCCCACCTTCTTCTTGTTCGGCTCACCGGATCCCTTTGGGATACCAGCTGCCTTGATCAACAGGACTGGTGCGGGGGGCGACTTGATCTCAAACGTGAAGCTCTTGTCGCTGTAGTACGTAATCAGACAGGGCAGTACGACGCCCTGCTGCTTGGTGGTCTTGGCATTGAATTGCTTCACGAATTCCATACCTGCCAGGCCACGCTGACCGAAGGCTGGGCCTACGGGCGGCGCCATCGTTGCCTCGGCGCCTTTGATCTGGAGCTTGAAGCTCCCCATCACTTTTTTAGCCATGTGTTCCTTTCGTGGTCTACGAATGAGCGTCCGTTACCGGTTGTACTCACTCTCCCACTGAATGAGAAATAAACGAGCTCGCTCTAGTGCGATTCGGATTCCACCTGATGAAAGTCGAGTTCGATCGGGGTTTTGCGCCCCAGAATGCCGACCTCGACCTTGAGTTTCTGCTTTTCGTTGTTGACTTCCTTGATCGTACCGTTGAAGTTGGCAAACGGTCCGTCGATCACCTTCACGGGATCGCCTTCACGGAAGATGATTTCGGACGTCGATACATCACGGCGCTCTTCAACGCGACCCATGATGCGATCAACCTCGTCCTTCTGGAGAGGCTGGGCGCCGGCCTGCGTGCCTACAAAGCTCACGATCGACTGCAGCGACAGGATAATCTGCTTGAGGCGATTATCCAGCGAGCACTCGATCAGGATGTAGCCGGGCAGGAAGTTGCGCACCCGTGTCCGCTTCTTACCGTTCCGGACTTCGTAGACCGTTTCCTGGGGAATCAGAACGTTCAGGACACGATTCTCCATGCCAAGCCGAGCCATCTCTTGTTCGATGCCCTGCTTCACCTTGAGTTCATGTCCGGTAAACACGCGCAAGGCATACCACTTGGGCTCGAGAGCGCCAAGTCGTTCCTGCTGTGTGCGTTCCTGCGCGTTGTCCTGATTCGTTCCGTTGGTCATGTACACATCCTTACGGGAAAATGACCATCATCACCTGCGTCATCGCCGTATCGATCACAAATGTGACCCCGATGATGATCAAGCTGGTAACGATCACAACCACCGTGCTTTCACGGAGCTGCTCGCGTGTTGGCCAGGAGACTTTTTTCATCTCCTTGCTCACATCCAATAAAAACTGTCTTGCTTGTGCCAGCATTTCGGCTTCCTCGACAGTGAGAATCGATCGTTCGTTGCACGGGCGGCAGGACTTGAACCCGCAGCCTGCGGTTTTGGAGACCGCTGCTCTACCAGTTGAGCTACACCCGTATCACCGCAGAGCTGATGACCGGGATTGAACCGGTGACCTCCACCTTACCAAGGTGGTGCTCTACCAACTGAGCTACATCAGCACATCGCCAGAGCGGGAGACGAGACTCGAACTCGCGACCAACAGCTTGGAAGGCTGTGACTCTACCAACTGAGTTACTCCCGCATCCTGACCGCTCAAGCGGTCAAGCTCTTATTCTGTGGGCAGGGAAGGATTCGAACCTCCGAAAGCATAAGCTAGCAGATTTACAGTCTGCCCTCGTTGGCCACTTGAGTACCTGCCCATGACCAGAGCCGACAAAACTAACACAGGAAGCCGAACCTACCAAACACCCCACCAAACTGCGACAAACTGCGTCAATTGGAGGCAGCCATCCTGCGCATGAAGTCCTGGAAGAGGTAGTCCGAGTCGTGGGGGCCGGGGCTGGCCTCGGGGTGGTACTGAACGGCAAAAGCATTGTGCTGTGGCAGGTTGATACCAGCACAGGTGTGGTCATTCAGGTTCACGTGGGTCATCTCTGCCCAGTCAGGAAGCGTGCTTGGGTCCACGGCAAAGCCGTGATTTTGGGAGGTGATCTCGATGGCCCCGGTAGGGACGTACTGCACGGGGTGGTTGGCACCCCGGTGGCCGAACTTCAACTTGTAGGTGCTGGCGCCCACGGCCAGCGACATAATCTGGTGGCCCAGGCAAATACCGAACATCGGCGCGGTACCGAGCAGCTCACGCACCGTCGCAATGGCTCCGGTCACGGCTGCCGGATCCCCAGGGCCGTTACTGAGGAAGATTCCGTCCGGCTGTAGCGCCCGTATCTCGCTGGCCGTTGTCGTGGCTGGCACCACGGTCACCCGGCAGCCATAGGCAGCCAGGCGGCGCAGGATGTTGCGCTTTACGCCAAAGTCCACGGCTACCACGTGATAGGTCTGGGAGGGGGCTTCCGTGGGCTGTTGCGTGGTGTACTGGTACCATGTGCGCGACAACTCCGCTTCGTCAGTCTCGGGCTGAACGGTATAGGGCGTGGCCGTCGTTACCTGTGGCGTAAGGTCCAGTCCTTCCATCGAGGGCACCAAACGGGCACGCTCGACAAGTTCGGCAGGGTCAAGATTGGATCCGTGCGCAATCACCGCTCGCATCGCCCCTTCCGAACGAAGGATCCGTACCAGAGCCCTCGTGTCGATGCCAGCGATGCCGGCAACACCAAAGTCCTCGAGGTATTGCTGCAGTGACCGTTGCGCGCGATAGTTCGACACCACCCGGGATAACTCGTGAACTACCAGGCCGGCGGCCTTCAAACCGTCGGACTCCACATCTTCATCGTTCACACCATAGTTCCCGATGTGCGGATACGTGAACGTCACGATCTGGCCGGCATAGGACGGGTCGGTGAGTACCTCCTGATAGCCACTCATCGCCGTGTTAAAGACCAACTCCCCCTGACTCTCGGCACCGATGGCACCAATGGCCACACCCGTAAAGGTGGTTCCGTTTTCAAGGGCCAATACGGCCTGCACGGCGGTAGCGGTGGTCATGAAGGTCCTAGGGGGAAATGTGGGATGTCATCGTTTGGAAACAGTCGTCAAAAACGCCTGCGAAGTTATTGCAGATCGGCCTAAATTCCGACGATTACTACCAAGAGGTGCCAGTGAGCAAGGCGGCGTCACGTAATGTCCTGAGTGCGAAGGTCTTGGTCTTGAATCAGTCCTACGAGCCGATCAGCGTGTGTTCGGCGCAGAAGGCCCTGTTGTTGCTGTTTCTGACGAAGGCAGAGTTGGTAGAGCATCGAGCAGCCCTTGCTGTGCGCACGTGTCGCGAGGCCTATCCGTTTCCGAGTGTGATTCGCCTGAGCGCCTACCTGCGCATGCCGTTCAAGAAGATCGAACTGTCGCGAAAGAACATCCTCCGTCGCGACAACTTCACGTGTCAGTACTGTGGCACGAAGCAACCTCCGTTAACCGTAGACCACATCATTCCTCGTTCTCGAGGAGGTCCCGATCAATGGGACAACCTGACGTCGGCCTGCCTGCGGTGCAATAACCGTAAGGGGAACCGTACTCCCGAGGAGGCGAGCATGCAGCTCCTAACTGTTCCCCGGAAACCGCATCACGTGCTGTTTCTGAAGCACTACGCCGGCAAGGTGGATGATTCGTGGCGACCGTACCTGTTCATGGATTAACTCGGACTAGCTCGGACTAGGTCGGACTAGCTTGTTATCACAACTACGGCAGCACGACCACTCTAGTACTTCCGCGCTGGCCCTCGTCGATCATCAGCGTGTAGCTCCCTGCGGCCAATCCCACCGTCGATACCGTCGTGGCATCGGACGTCGTTTCAACTTCGCGCACAACACCTCCCATTGCATCAAGCACCGTGATCCGACGCGCGCCGGGGTGATGACGTACAATGAAGTCCTCGTCGCCGACAGGATTCGGTTGAACAGTACAGCGTGCGGTAGAGCGATCCTCGTCCACGGAGGTCGGGATCGCAGAGAATTCTATCACGTACCACGGCGTCTGGTCAACATTGGTCTCGAAACTCAGAGCGAATCGTCCGGTGACGCTAGGCGTGGACGACCGACGCTTCTCGATGAGTGGTCGCGCATCCGGCCCGAGCGGTGTTACATGGCAGGAATCCCAACCCGGGGCACGCAACGTCAGGCGGATCGAGCGTCCCTCAAGCATCATACCTCCCTGCCCCCACCGTTCCAGCGTCGCGTTATCAGCCGCGAACTCGGCGCCCTCATTCAGCCCCCTGGCACCAATCACACAGAGATTACGCGCCGACATCACGATCGCGCTGTCGGTGAGCGACTGCACCACCACGGTCGTGAAATCTCCAGCGGAGGTTTGCTCCACCACCAGATCGCGCTCGCTGACGATCTCGCCCGCCAGCTTGCCTGCCACGGCCATCGTATGTGGTGTGACCACCCGCATGAGGGCCTTTGTTGCGTCAAAGTAGATCTGACCATTCTCGGCATCAAGAGCTGTGAGGTCAACGGTATTCGCAAGGGGCGAGATATCGAGTTGAGGCAGATACGACTCCTCGTCCTGCAGTTCGGAGTCCATCACGATGCGACGGAACAGACCCATACGCCCGTCGGCACCCAGCGACAGCGAATAGGCCTGCGTAGAATGGAAGAGCGGGTTGCTCAAGGACTGACGCGAGTTGCTGATCACCAACGACTTCTCCGAGGGCTGCACATCAAAGCGGCGCAGCATGTTCGATGCCAGTGGAAGCATCGTCAGTACATGGGGCTTGTCGTACATGTCCCAATAGTTCAGCGAATCAACCCGCCAATTGCCGGCGCGGGGCGCCGCGGCGAAGTAGCTGAAGTGGATACCATCCCAGTCGTGTAGTCCGGCATAGGCCGGCATCACCACACCCACTTCTGGCAGGTACGGCCGCGGGTACTGGTAGCCCAATCCGCTCAATACGTAGGGCTTGTCCTCCATGTTTTGGGCAGAGTGCACCCAGCTACTCGACCCGCCGGTTTCTTGGAGGAACGACAACGCACTGGAGCGGAACTCATAGTAGCTGAAGAAGTCGTAGTTCCGGGCGGCATAGCGGTCGCGTACATCATACACCCTGCGTCCAGGCGTGAGCAACGTAGCCGTACCCACCGTATCACGCAGGAACCGACGATCGCCCTCCAGCAAGGCTTCTTGGGAGGCGAGGTAGAACTCTGCTTGATCGGCAGCGCGCTGTGGCGACACAAACGGATCGGAGAATGCAAGACGCTGGATGGTGCGATTCTCCATGGACTCTCCCGCCCTCACACCGGGGACGTTGATCTCTGTGAATGTCACATCATCGATGAACACGTCACCGGGATCCATTCCCATGTAGGCGATCATGATCACCGAGCCTTCATCCGTGGACTTAGCAATGAAGTCGAAGTCGTACTTCTTCCACTCCGAAGTGATCTCTACGGTTTGCGTCAGGCCGTAGTTATCGTAGGGGTAGCCGTTATTGCGAATGTCTACCCGAAACCGTCGCGTACCCTGCTCGGGAGTTGTTTTCAACCACATCGACAGGCGGTATCCGTGGCCACGCGTCGCTTTCTCCAACGCTTGGTAGACGTAGATCCCACCTACCGCTCCGTTATTCGAAGGACGACCGATGCGAATGCGCCCGCCAAACTCACCCGAGACCTTTTCCGTTTCGGAGTACTGCAGAATGGCCTGGGCATCCAGACTGGCATTGGCAACCAGTGTCCAGTTGGTTTGATCGAACGGATCTTCAAAGCCGCCGTTGCGTATCTGTTCGGAGGGGTCGGCAGCGCGGAGCCGCCAGGCCTGCGATAGTGCGGCCGTGGTGGTGTACCCCTTTCCACGTAGGAAGTCGTGGTACAAGGAATCCATGAGCGCAAGGTGCTCTAGGCCGACAACCCTCGTACCGGATGGATTGGTGGCCACCACGTCCTTGGTGTAGGCCCAGTACACGCTCAGCGACGACTCCTCCACAGGCCCCACGTAGAGCAGAGCAGGATCATCCTTGTAGGCCAGTCCCGTGTGGGGATTGACGTGGTCCAGCACAAGGCGCATGATGTCGCGATGGATGCGCTGCACCACCGGATCAAAAAAGATCGGCGTTCGTGTTCCCCACCCCGTCGAATCAGGCTGGCGCACGCCATCGCCGGCTCGAGGCCTCCAGATACTATGAAAGTAGAAGCCGTAGTAGATCCCTTGCTCACGCAGCTGATGTAGGAACCAGTCAAAGCGGGCAATGTTGATCGAATCCAGTCCGCCTCCCGTGGATGTTGGCCCGTCGGCCAGCACCGAGTATCCTCGCCAGTAGGTGTAGTCGAACTGCATGAACTGCACGGTATTGATCCCGAGGGCGCGCAGTCGTCGGGCAATGCGGACAGCCGCCGCGCTGTCGGGGAAGCAGCCAGTCAGGCGCATCGTGGTTCCCACGATGCGGAATCGCGTGCTGTCCGGATACCACAGATGACCGTCCCGCGAGACAATCTGACCGCGTTCACCGGCACGCTCAACTGATCCATACAGCAGAGACGTATCTACATCCAAGGAGTCGCCCATGGCAAACGGATAGGGATTCACCAGTGGCTGTGCCTCGAGCCGAACGGCCAGAACGACAACGACGCAAAACAGAACGTACTTCATCACATAGTTCATCACATGCTTCATCGCTGGACATTCAAGAGTGTGGACGTAGCTGCAGAACCAGATCGAAGCGTAAGGACGTACGATCCAGCAGACAAACCCGACACGTTCAGTCGAACAACACCGCTGATCGTGTCGATCGGTTCGCCGTGCAGCACGCGCCCGCGCACATCGCGGACTTCAAGCATGGCATCGGCCGTGGGTGCAACGTTCACGCGTACGACAACGTCATCCATCGCCGGGTTAGGAGCAATCGACGAAAAACCTAGGACGTCCCGCCCACCTCCGCGCTCTGCAACCGATACCGGCACATCGAACAGTGGCAACGCCGTTTGCTGGAAGTCGCGATAGAGGACGTCTGCGGCGACTGTCCGCGGTTGACCGAACCACTGCAGCAACACCGATGCGTAGATGTCACGGTAGTCGTGCTGCACCAGCATGTCGCCGATGGGATCCAGGTTTTCCAGATCGGGATCGCTACCGTACACCGCGCCGTTGACCTTCGTGCCGAAGACGAACAGCGGCGCCGCGGTGCCGTGGTCGGTTCCGTAGCTACCGTTTTCATGCACGCGGCGCCCGAACTCGCTGAACGTCATGCCCGCAACGCGGTCTTCGAAGCCCAGCTCCTTCATCTCGGCCATGAAGGCCGACACGGCCTCCGACAGCTCTCCGAGGAGATTGGCATGGGTGCCCACGGTAGGATCGTTGGTGTTAACCTGATTGGCATGGGTGTCGAAGTTGTTGTTGGCCCAGCTCACGAGGTACACCTGCGTTTTCAGACCACCAGAAATGAGCTTCGACACCACGCGCAGCTTGCTAGCGATATCGGTGGTGGGATAGGCTATCGACGACGACGCAGCCTTATCGGCTGCCCCTTTCACCACTTCGGCATACACATCAGCACTGCGGGCAACGTCGCGCATAAAGCGCACTTCACGCCCGGCCGGTGTGTCGCCATAGTCCGCCGAGGGCACTTCTTCGATCGAGCCGCCGCTGTTGACGATCCGATAAAACTCCTCTGGGTCGCGGAAGCTGATTCCCATCGATCCTTTCGGACCCTGCAAACCCAGCGAGAGCGATGTGCCGATCTGTACGGCCAGGGGTGACGACGGCAGCGTGGACGGGAAGTCTGGGGCCTGCACATCCAGATACCTGCCGATCCATCCGGTAGCTCCAAACACGTCGGCGTCCGTTGCTGTCAGCCAGATGTCTGTTCCCCGAAAGTGGGATCGGTCCGGGTTTGGATAGCTCACTCCCTGGATCACTGCCATCTTCCCTTCATCGTACAGGGCACGGAAGCCGTTCATTCGTGGATGCCAGCCAAGCGTATCCGTGAGCGGCAGTGCTGCGTCCTTGGCGATGCTGATGTTTGGACGGCGCTCATAGTAGCGGTCGTTGGTCATCGGAATCACCGTGTTCAGGCCATCGTTGCCACCCTGTAACTGGATCAGCACCAGAATACGGTCGGACGCGCCGTCGGCCCCACCAAGGAGCTGCGCCCATTGGCGGTCACCTCCAGCCAAGGCCTTTACGGCAATGGAGTCGATCATCGTTGGAAGCGTGGTCACGGCAAGTCCGGCCGATCCAACTGAACCAAGGAAACGTCTGCGATTCATGGTGTTGTCCTTCTCACTCACATTACATCAGTTGGAATTCCGGCATGCGAACAATCGTCTGGAACAGCTGGCGGAGGCGGCTATTGGCCGTTGTCTCATCAATATTCCAGTAGCTGGCAGGCAGGCCTCCCATCATCACATCCAGTAAAATGTCGCGCTGTTCCTGGCTGGTCTCCACCGGCAGGAGCAACTCACACACGCCGGCAACAACGGCCTCGGCATCGTCGTACTGGGGTAGTCTGCGCACCACGGACACCAGGTCAATCTCCAACGGCGTTTGCTGTGTGGTCTGCAGGCGTGTACCCGTTCCCATCTGCCGTCCTTCCAGGAAGGCCTCGCCAAAGCGCTGGCGATTGGGGAAGGATGAACTGTTGATCCAGTTGTGATGACCCTTCCAGCCCTGCACCGTTGGAGGGTAGAACGGCGTCATGGTGAGCTGGATCATCGCCTGCACGATGGACGCCGGATCGACGGCCGTAGCATTCAGCAGGGATGCTAGCCCCACGGATAGTTGAAGGGGGCTCTTTATGAGAGCACCACGATGCTGCGTGGCATAGAAGTAGTTCGAGCTCAACAGCGTTTCAAGCACAGGACGAAGGTTGTAGGCGTGTCTGCGCACCAAGTATGCTACGGCAGCAATCGCATCATCCGAGGGATAGTAGTCCACAAACGTTTGAATCATCTTCGTGGCGATGAACCTTGCACACGCATCCTGCTCCAGCGTGATGCGAATGACATCGTTGTATTCCCACGGACCGGACTGTCCCAGAATGGTCTTCTGACCCAGGTCAGCCAACTGACGATTGTACTCGGCCGTGCGCCCCATCACACGCCAGCCCGTAAAGGCACGGGCGGCCTCGAGCACATCAGCCTCGGTGTAGTTGCCAACACCCAGCGAGAACAGCTCGAACCACTCGCGAGCAAAGTTCTCATTTGGTCGACCCTTGACGCTTTGATTACCGTCCAGGTAGCGCAACATGGCCGGATCACCAACGATCTGCTCACTCAGGGTTGGGTAGTCGTAGGCATGTTGGCGGAAGAGCATGCTCTGTGCCACCATCCACTGCGAGGCATACACAACGATGTAGTCGCTGGTGAAGTGATTCTGCCAGAACGCCACCATGAGGTCCCGCACGGATGTGGTGGTGAGCACATGTCCGATCCACCACTTCTGCAACTCTGCCCACAGCGGCGGGCCGGTCTGTTGCGTCAGCGCAGGAGGATCGTTCGCCCAGCTCGGTACCGAAACAGGAGGCTCGAGCGCCATCAATGTTGCCACTGCTTGTGGAGCCCCCTTCCCGACAAGTGCCTCCACCATGTCGAGCGATGGGTGAAACGTAGCTCTGCGCAACAGATGCAGGGCATCGGCACGGGTGAGCACCGGTGCAAAAGGTGAGAGATCAACGGGGGTGTTGTTCATGGCACGTCCGATAGATGACAAGGGAAAGTAAGAAAGTATTCCTTTCACCGGCCTGCGTAGCTTTGCGCGGAACAAGTGAGGTACCTATGAATTCGCGCGTGACTTCTCGTGATGCAGCCGCTCTCGGCTTCATTCTCCTAACCGTCGTCGTGTTTTTTTCCGATGCCCTTTTCGGTGGATTGAACTTCCTCGCCGAGGGAGATAACGTGGCGTTCTTCTCCTTCATCCCCTACCTCGAGGCAGCGAAGGAAGCTGGAGAGTTCCCCCTGTGGGTGCCCTACATCTTCAGCGGTATGCCATCACTGGCGTCCTTCCTGGCTGCCGGTGATCGATCGTGGGATGTGCTGTCGAATGTGCTGTTTGCCATTCCCCGGTTCATGGGCGAGGCCACGGGTAATGACACCACGCGTTTGGCACTGTGGTATGCCATCTACGGCTTTGGCGTGTACACGCTGATGCGCGTGAAGAAGCACGACTACCTCGTGTCGACCTTCAGCGCCGTGGCCGCAGTGTTCTCCACCTTCGTGATTGTCTGGATCATGATCGGTCACAGCACGAAGCCCGTGTCGCTGGCTACCCTGCCATGGATTCTGCTGGCCTTGGAACGGAACCGTGAGAAGTTCAGCTTGCTCAACGTGTTCCTGCTCACTCTGGCCATGATCACGCTGGTGTCGGCAACACACCCACAGATGATGTTCTACCTTGGCTGCGCCGCTGGCATCTACCTCATCACGGAACTGGTAATCCACGTACTCCGTAAGGATGGCGCCGTGGAGGTCCTGAAGTCCGCTGGAGCCCTGGTTCTGGCTACGGGCATTGCGCTGGGGACGCATGCCGACATGTTCCTGGCCACAAGAGCCTACACGCCAGAGTCCACACGTGGTTCCGCACCGTTGGTTCAAGTAGAAGATGGTACGGTGGACCAGTCTGGCGGCAATGATTACGAATACGCCACCAACTGGAGCTTCTCCCCAGAGGAGATGGCTACGTTCTTCGTGCCGAACTACTTCGGCTTTGGCAACCTGTCGATTCAAGAGCCGGGTGCCCCCGAGCCACGACAGGACAATCTGTACTGGGGACAGATGCCGTTTACCGATGCAGCGAACTACATGGGCATTGGCGTGCTGCTCCTGGCCCTTGTTGGCGCGTGGTATCAGCGGAAGGATCCCTTCGTGATCTTCCTGATCGTACTGAGCGTGTTTTCGCTACTGCTCTCCTTTGGCAAGAATATGCCACTGCTGTACGATCTGTTCTACCACTATGCACCGGCCTTCAACAAGTTCCGGGCACCTTCGATGGCCCTGGCTCTGTTGCAGTTTGCCGTGCCGGTGCTGGCTGGCTATGGTATCAGCACGGTGATGCAGTGGTCGGGTCGGAAGGAGTACCAGAAATCTGCACTCGTGATTGGCGGAGCTACAGCAGTGTTCCTTGTGCTTGGATTTCTGATCCCGTCGACGTTCGAGAGCAGCTACACCACGGCGGTACAGCAGACACTGACCGAGAAGTATGGCCAGCAGATCAATCCCTCGGTGGCATCGGCTCGGTCCGTGCTCACCTTCGAGGAGATGAAGGCCGATTGGTTGGCAACGGGCTTCCTAGCGCTGCTCTTCGGCGCTGTGATCGTAGGTATGGTACGGGGCTCACTCAAGCCAGCTGTAGCCGTGCCAGTGCTCATTCTCCTGACGCTCACAGATCAGTGGCGCGTGGACAAGCGTCCGTACCATCCGGAAGAGGGCCAGCCACAGGAGACGGTCTTTGCCCAACATGCTGACGTCGTGCAGTGGCTGCGGCAGGATCAGCAACCATACCGCATTGCGGATCTGTCCAATCGTGTGCCTGCCAACTGGTGGGCCTACCACTTCATCGAGAGCATTCAAGGGTATTCGTCGGCCAAGCTGCGCGTGTACCAAGACATGCTCGACGTTGCCGGAGTTGGTCGCGGACGCGAGCCGCAACCAGGGAACTCCGTGGTGGTGAATCCCTTCATGTGGAACCTGCTGAACGTTCGGTACATCGTTGCTTCTCAGCCGATCTATGACGGCATCGAGCCCGATTATCGCTCCCAGCGCGGACTACTGGTGTATCGCAATCCTGTGGCCTTCGATCGCGCCTGGTTCGTTGATGGCGTTATTGTTGAGCAGAATCAGCGCGTGATCTTGGATGCCCTCCGTGATGGCACGTTTGCAGCCGACTCCATCGCCTACGTCGAGAAGGCGCTGTCTGAAACCGTTCAGGCACCCGACAGCACAGCAACCGTGCAGGTTGCCGACCGTGGGAATCAGCGGCTTGTTCTGAAAACAACAAACTCGGCAACGTCCTTCCTCGTGGTCAGCGAAGTGTTCTACAACGAGTGGATGTGTACCATCGACGGCAAGCCAACCGACATTCACAAGACCAACTTCTTGCTACGTGGCGTGGTCGTTCCCGCTGGGACGCACACGATCGAATTCACCTATGTCAGCCCGGCGTTTGAAACCGGTCGTACCATCAGTCTGGCCTCGAATGCGCTGGCCCTCCTGATTGGTGCAGGGGGCTTCCTGCTATGGTGGCGTGGCCGTGGAAAGGTTTCCGCAGCATGACGTTCACCGACGTCCTCCATACGATCGCTGATTCAGTAGCAGCACATGGGCACATCGCGTTCCCCGGTGAGGTACTATCCCAGCTGAGCCCGGAAGATGTGGCATCTATACGAGAGGCCTATGGCTCGCTGTACTTGATGAAGTTGCCCGACCACGAGATCGCCTTTTTCGAGTGGGTCAAGGAGGTCGAGCCCGAGGTGTGGAACGACATCTGGGCAAGCACGGACGAAGCCCCCTACCTTGTCAGCCTTGCTCACCTACCGGACTTTGCCGGACCAATGCATCCGGGCTCGTACTGGATCCGTGATTTGCAGTCGGTGCCGAACTACTTCTTCATGCCCGACATGATCCTCCAGAAGGAGTCGCAGGACTTCCTGGCCGCCTCACGACATCGCTTGCTAGATCAACAGCGCGTATCGCTACCACAGGCCTTTGCCCTGCAGGCCAGTGTGGGTCCGGTGGATCTGTGGCACTTTGCCTACCATCATCAGATTCCTCTGACGGAGGTCCGCGAGGCGATTGCAGCCCTCGTTGAAGATCAGATCGTGGTCCATGTGCCGCGTGCCGAGCATCTCTCCGACTACTTCAACGTGGACTGATCGACATGCGCGTTCTGAAGTTTGGAGGTACCTCCGTGGCTACGGCCGAAGCCCTGCAGCAGGTGGTGCAGATCATTCAGGGTGAAGTGGCATCCAACGGACCGTGCATGGTAGTAGCCAGTGCTACAGCAGGCACTACGAATAAACTCCTCCAGGCAGCAACCCTTGCGCCCTACCGATGTGAGGACGCGCGCCAGATCCTTGCACATATTGCCGACGACCACCACACGCTGGCAAGAGAAGTGATAGACTCGGGTTCTCTTCTGCACGACACCCTCGAGCACATCGATGCTCACATCCAGCGTGCCCTCGACCTTGTAGACAGCCTGCACGTCCTGCAGGAATGGACCGAACAGTCCAGTGATGCTCTCGTGATGACGGGCGAACTGCTGAGTACTACGATTCTGGCGGCCCTGCTGCAGGGGTGGTCTACTCCCGTCAGCTTGATTCCTGCCACCGAACTGCTGCAGACCGACGATGCCTTTGGTGCTGCAACAGTGCACTTCCCTGCCTCGCAGGAGCAGTGTCGGCGTAGGCTGTTGCCCGTGCTCCGGGAGGGCATGTCGGTGGTAACGCAAGGGTTCATCGGCGCTACAGCCGACGGCCTCCCCACAACGCTAGGTCGGGGTGGCTCGGATGCCTCGGCGTCCATCCTCGGAGCCTGTGTTGCTGCAGAGGAAGTCCAGATCTGGACCGACGTCAGCGGCGTCTACAGCGCCGACCCTCGGTTGATCCCCACCGCCCGACCGATTTCATCGCTGCATGTAGGCGAGATTCGCGAACTGGCGCTCTACGGAGCAAAGGTGGTGCATCCAGAGGCAATTCTTCCTGCCCTCGAGGCTGGCATCCGCGTTCGCATCTTGAATACGTTTGCTCCACAGGATGAGGGTACCGTCATCACGAACATCACGAACGATGCCGAACATCATGGTCCGTTACATGGTCCGTTACATGGTCCGTTGCATGCGGTGTCGGCAGTGCAGAATTGCGTGGTGATGCAAGACGCACCAACGGATGGTCTACCCTTGCCGTGCCTGCTCGAACTGCACACGGTGGATCACAGCGTGAAGGTGTTCCAACCAACCACGGCAGAACAGCGTCTGTTGGTTGGCACAGCACCGACGGTTGCCGTACTGTGCATCGTTGGACCAGCGGCGGTTCACAATGCTACGTTGCACATCCTTGGTGATGCCCTCCAGGAAATCGATGTGCTCGCCACCGTAATGGGCACCTCTCCCTGGGCGGTGTATGCAGTAGTACCCCAGAGCCAGTGTCTACAGGCTCTACAGCAGGTGCACACCCTGCTTGGCAGCTAAAACCTAGTCGTCGTCCTCGGCCACCATCTGCCGAACGACATCCCGTACCGGCCCCACATGTCGCAGGAAGAGAGGAATACACAAGGCAACAGCAATGGCCCGAAGATTCGCCGAATCGTCAATCGGAACCATCGTGAACAGTTGTAGTGCCTGTTCCGGAAAGCTCATGGCAAGAACCATCGTAGCAATGATGGCCGTCATCGACCCGATGTGGATGTCGCGACGGATGATGTAGTAGCCCACGAGGTACATCAGCGCCCACGTGACCAGCAGCATCGGATTCAGCACGGCACTGATGCCGGCAGCCGTGGCCAGCCCCCTACCACCCTTGCCTCCCAAGAAGAGATTGTACGTGTGACCCAGCACCGCACCAACAGCAGCCGAAGCCGTCACCATCAGCGTATCATCGCCAAGCCAGCGACCGACGTAGACGGCGGCAATCCCTTTGCCAGCATCAATCGCCGCCGCTGCAATGGCCAGTACCAAGGATCCACTCACGTCGTAGAGATTCCGTGCACCAACATTGCCGGAACCCTCGTCCGTGATGTTGCTACCACTGGTGAATTTGCGAAGAAGATAGGCCGCAGGAATCGTGCCCAGCAGGTAGCCAAGGACGCCAGCCAGAACATACATGAGCATCATGAGCGCACCTTCAAGAACCGCATTTGGAGGAATGACACTACAATCAGAATAACAAAGATCACGTAGGCTAGAGCCGAGGCATAGCCCATCTGATTACTCTGCTCGAAGGCTCGGTGGTACACTTCGTACACCAGCGTGGACGTAGCACCCAACGGACCACCCTTCGTCATCACATAGATCTCGACAAACACTTGGAAGGACTTGATCGAGTTGATCACCACCACAAACAGCAGCGTTGGGCGAACCATGGGCAGCGTAATCTTCCAGAATTGCTGCCAACGTGAGGCACCAGCCAGTTCGGCTGCTTCGTACATGTCCTTGCTGATCGCCTCCATACCGGCAAGGAAGAGCACCATGTAGTAGCCGGTGCTCATCCATACATCCATGGCCATGATGGCCGGTAGTGCGGTTGCCTCTGTCAGCAGCCAACCATTCTCCGGATGAGGGATCCCCATCATGGCAGCGATGGCGTTCACATAGCCATCACGGGCATACAGGTTGGTGAAGATCAGTGCTATGACCACCAGCGACGTGACCGACGGCAAGAAGTACGAGGCTCGCAGGAGTGCTCCGATGCGCGGCCCTCGGCGTTGCATGGCTACTGCCAGCGTTAGAGCGCAAGCTGTGGTCACGGGCACCGTACCAACGGTAAAGATCACGGTGTTCCACAGTGCCCGCCAGAATCCGGGATCGGACAGGAGCGCCGAGTAGTTCTCCAGCCCGATGAAGGTGAGCTCGTTGCTGAGTGTGCGGTACTCGGAGAAACTCAACACCAAGGCATAGGCCAGTGGATACAGCCAGAACACTACAAACGTGATCAGCCAGGGCGCGAGCAAGGTGAGCGTGTAGGCACGGTTAGTCCTCATCGCTGCACCGGCGGTAGGGAGTGCATCTGTTGCGCCACCGTCCGTAGCGACGTGTACAGCAATTCCAGTGGCAGGCCAACGATCGTGTAGTAGCATCCCGCGATGTGCGACACAAACACCGCACCCAAATCATCTTGGATGCCATAGGCACCGGCCTTATCCATGGGCGATCCCGTTGCCACGTAGGCCTGGATCTCGATGTCGTCGAGCTGTCGGAACGTAACGTCCGTTTGGCGACTCACCACCATGGTGGACATGCCGTAGGCATCGGGCACAGCAATCGCCACTCCCGTATGCACGGTATGCGTTCGGCCACTCAGGCTACGCAGCATGTCGGCTGCGTGCTCGGGACTGGACGGCTTATTCAGAATCGCACCGTCCAGAACAACGGTAGTGTCGCTACCGATCACGATCGACGGCTCGCCAGCAATGATCAAGCCCCGTTCCGCCTTCATGCGAGCGAGTTGCTGCACGTAGATGGAAGGGGGCTGATCGAGTGGGATACAGTCTTCGTCAACATCAGGGCGAACAACCGAGAAGGTAAAGCCCAGATGCGTCAATAGGCTCTGACGGCGCGGAGATTGCGAGGCCAGGACAAGTGGAAGGGGTAACCCCAGCAGCGTATTGATGGAAGTCATGCGCTGCAAAGGTAGGGGCGGTGCGGGCAAAAACGTGATTGAGCTGGCACCCCGAGCTGGATTCCGGAATCAGATACCCAGTGCGCCGGTCACGGCGTTCTGGATCGTAGACCCCATTGGATCTTCACCACTCTTGTAGCGCGCTACGATCTTGCCATCCTTACCGATGAGAAACTTCTCGAAGTTCCAGCCCACTTCGCCACCGCTGGCTGTAAGCCATTGATAAAGAGGATGCTTGTCCGATCCCTTCACCGACACCTTGGCCATCATTGGGAACGACACATCATACTTGGTGCTACAGAACTCCTTGATCTCTTCGTTCGTACCCGGCTCCTGCGCGCCGAAGTCGTTGGCAGGAACGCCAACAATGACGAAACCCTTGTCCTTGTACTTGGCGTAGAGTTCTTGAAGGGGCTTATACTGCTTAGTGTAGCCACAGAACGACGCAACGTTGACCACCATCACCACCTTCCCCTTGAACTGGGAAAGCTTCACCGGCTTCCCATCGATGTCGGTCATGGTGAATTCATGGAAGGACTGCTGTGCTTCTGCCTGCGACATGCTAAAGACTCCTGCGAGAATGATGGCAACAAGAATGCGAATCATGGGGCTACTCCAATAGTGGTCACCGAATAGTGCCTACGGAAACTGCTGATTACGGTAGATGGTTCCCTGCACTGGCGTGACGCGTGATACAGAGCACACGAGCGGAAGCCGTCGGATGGTTCACAAAACTCACATCCGAGCAAACGAAGTTGTCCTGTGGCACGGTACGCAGCATCTCCAACAGTGCACGGTACTCCGCCTGCCCCTCCGGATGAGGATAGCACACTACCGTGATCGTGCCTCCCGGAGCCAGAATCTGCATGGCCTGGGTCACGGCTGCACAGGTTGTTGCCGTTGTGGTTGTGCAGGACTTATCCCCTCCTGGCAGGTATCCCAGGTTAAACGTTACGGCCCGGATCGATCCGTGCACGGAAGACGGTAGATACGTGATGAGCTCTTCATGCCCAGCATGGAACATCTCAACACGGTTGGACAGGTCTGACAGTCGTGCACGGGTCGATGCTATTGCCTCGGCCTGAATGTCGAATCCATACACCGTACCGGTTGGTCCCACCAGTTCAGCAAGCACGCTGGTGTCGTAGCCGTTACCTACCGTAGCATCTACCACCACATCGCCCGGTTGAACGATGTGTTGCAGGAGAGCGTGCACGTAGGTCACGGCATTCCGGTACGTCATGCTTGCCACCACCGTTGGATATCTACTTCGGCATCAATCGGCGCACCGTACATCACATGATCCAGCAGCTGCGTTGCTGCCCACGGCGCCCAGAGCGATCCCTTGGCACCCAAACCGTTGAGAATGGCATGCTGGCGATGCTCCGGGTGGATGCCCACGAATGGACGCTTGGATTGTGCAGCCGGTCGCACCGCCGCCTGCTGTCCTACGACCGTCAGTGGCCGGTGAAGAATCTCCTCAGCCTTAGCAAGGAGTGTCTCGCGCGCCGTGGCCGTAGGTGTGTTCGTCAGGTCGTCCCAGTCATGCGTCGAACCGATGCGCAATACCTGTTGTCTCTGGTCCAGTGGGCCTGGAATGATCCATATTCCGCGGATCACCACTGCCGACAACGGTTCTCCCTCATGAACCACATCGAGAATCTCCCCTTTCACTGGCTGAAACGGCAACCACGACCACAGGTCATGGTGTGACGCCTGCCAGCCAGTAGCCCACACCGTAAGATCAACATCCATCGGCGAGGCCGTCGTCGTGTCATTGTGCGCGCTCACGGCATCGATGAAGGCATTCGTGTCCACGGTCGCTCCTTGGTACGCCACACCGCCAAAGGGATAGTGTACACCGTCGTAGTGGCCAGGGGCCAGCGGTTGCCACTCCACACCCGGACCGCGCTCTACGGCTGCTGCCCAGAGATCGGCATCCTTCTGCGTGAGGAATAGTCGCCGAATGGTGCGCGGCGTCCAAAACGTTGCCTGATACTTCAACTCTGCCTGACGATAGGCCTCATGGGCAAACGGTAGAAGGACCTCGCTGCGCCACGTCGATTTTGGACGCGTACCCGTTGTGGGGTTGATCAACCCGGCAGCTACACGCGACGCATTGAGCTGCGGAAACGGATCTACGATGGTGACCTCTACGCCACGCTCCGCACACCAGTGAGCCATCCACGCACCGGCCAGCCCCCTTCCCAGCACGTGCACTCTCATGACATGTCCACCGATTGCGAGAGGTCACGCACGACCACACTGGCACACGCACCACCGTAGGCGGCAGGCATCCACGACACGGTGCCGAAGGCGCTCTTCTTGAAGTGGGAACCGTCGGTAAACATCAGGGCATCCTCGTTGGTTTCTTCGAGCGAATACACCGCCGTGATACCAGTGCGAATGTTGTGCCGCGCCAGACGCTTGCGCACAAACCTTGCCAGACCGCACTTCTGCGTTTCGCTCAGGTCGGCAATACGAATCTTCGTAGGATCCACCTTGCCCCCAGCGCCCATAGCACTCACGATGCGGAAGCCCTGCTGGTGCGCTTGCTGCAGTAGGATCACCTTTGGGGTGAGCGAGTCAATCGCATCAACGATGTAGTCGTAGGACGCCATCAGCAGTCGTTCAACCTGGTTGGGCGTGACAAACTGCTTCAATGCTACAACGTGCAGGTCGGGATTGATGGCTTGCAGACGCTCACGCATCACGTCTACCTTATAGCGGCCTTCCGTGGTGATCAGTGCTGGTAACTGACGGTTACGGTTGGTGGGGTCGACGACGTCGCCGTCAACAATCGTTAGGCGGCCGATGCCGGCACGAGCAAGAAACTCGGCTGCGAACGATCCTACACCGCCCATGCCAACAACCAGCACGTGACGAGCCGACAGTGCGTCGCAGGCTTCATCCCCAAGGAGTAACCGTGTGCGGGACGTCCATCCCGCATCGGTCATGGCCTGAACACGCTGTCGAAAGTCTTCTGCAGGGTTTCGCATAACGTTTCCACCGATACACCTCGCAGCTCGGCTGCACGAGCATAGATCGCTGCGATGTCTACATCGGTTTGGTCGTCGGTCTCCAGGAGGAACATGTCGTCGGCAACGGTGGCGATGGCCTGGGCTGCCGGTGAATCGGCCTGCATGATGGCAGCGCCAAAGGATACGTAGATACCCGCCTCTACCAAACGCTCCAGCACATCACCGCCCTTGTTAAAGCCGTGCACAATCCACGGCTGAACGGGATGGAGGTCACGATGCAGAGCCACCACATCGGCATGAGCTCGTACACAGTGGATGATAAGGGGCTTGCACAGCAGTTCGCTGATCGAGATCTGGTCCTCAAACACACGCATCTGGTCGGCCCAGGGCACGGGAATCGACCGATCCAATCCACACTCTCCAATGGCTAGAACCGACTCCGCATGCGCAAGGTCGCGCATGAACAGGATGGTATCGTCGATCTCTCCATCGATCGAACGAGGATGCACACCTACCGAACACGGTAGGTCGTCGAGCAAGTCCTCGGTGGCGGCGTCAACAAGATTGTTCACGATGCTTTCTACATCGTCCGACGCTGGGCGTCGGTGGCAGTGGATGTCCTTGTATCGCATGTGTGGAGATGTGCTAAACGGTGCTACGTCCGAAAATAACAGAGCCTGCATCACAAAATACGTCGATGCAGGCTCCATTTACTGTCACATGTTGTCACAAATCGTTACAACCAGCTGCGCACGCGCGGCTTAGTACATGTCCATGCCGCCACCATGAGGCATGGCTGGGGCTGGGTTCTTCTCTGGATTCTCTACGATCGTGGCTTCGGTGGTGATCAGCAGCGATGCAACCGACGCTGCATTCTCGAGGGCTACGCGAGAGACCTTCGTTGGGTCGATCACGCCTGCCTCAAACAAGTCCTCGTAGGTCTCGCTGTAGGCATTGAAACCGAAGGCGCCGGTGCCTTCCTTGATCTTGTTGATGATCACGGAACCTTCCAATCCTGCATTGTGCAGAATCTGGCGGATTGGCTCTTCCACAGCACGACGTACGATGTTGATACCGGTCCGCTGGTCATCGTTCTCAACAGCGATGGCGTCCAGCTTGCTTACGGTACGGAGGTAGGCTACACCGCCACCTGGGACGATGCCCTCTTCAACGGCGGCGCGTGTTGCGTGCAGTGCATCTTCTACGCGAGCCTTCTTCTCCTTCATTTCCACTTCCGTTGCCGCACCGATCTTCAGAACAGCAACACCGCCGGCCAGCTTCGCAAGGCGCTCCTGCAGCTTCTCACGGTCGTAGTCGCTGGTAGTCTTCTCAATCTGGGCGCGGATTTCCGCAACGCGCTTCTTGATGTCGTCCGAGTTGCCGGCACCTTCTACGATGGTGGTGTTATCCTTGTCGATCGCAACGCGCTTGGCCGTGCCGAGCATTTCCAGAGTTGCCGCGTCCAGACGGAATCCTTTTTCTTCGGAGACAACCATGCCGCCGGTAAGAACAGCGATGTCCTCCAGCATTGCCTTGCGGCGGTCACCAAAGCCAGGAGCCTTCACAGCTGCTACCTTCAGCGTGCCACGCAGACGGTTTACCACCAAGGTAGCCAAGGCTTCACCCTCGATGTCCTCGGCGATAATCAGCAGCGAACGACCTTGTTGTGCCGTCTTCTCGAGTACTGGCAGCAGGTCCTTGATGGCACCCACCTTTTTGTCGTGGATCAGGATGTATGGATTGTCCAGAACGCATTCCATCGTGTCGGTATCCGTAACGAAGTACGGCGACAGATAGCCGCGATCGAACTGCATACCTTCAACAACGTCCACGGACGTTTCCGTACCCTTGGCTTCTTCCACGGTAATCACACCGTCCTTGCCCACGCGATCCATGGCGTCGGCAATCAACCCACCGATGGTTGGGTCGTTGTTGGCAGAGATGGTGCCTACCTGACCAATTTCCTTCTTTCCTTTTACCGGTACGCTCAGCTCCTTCAAGCCTTCGTGAATCGACTTCACGGCCAGATCGATACCGCGCTTCAGGTCCATGGGGTTGGCACCAGCGGTCACGTTCTTCAAGCCCTCACGGACAATGGCCTGAGCCAACACCGTAGCGGTGGTGGTGCCGTCGCCGGCAATGTCGTTGGTTTTGGAAGCTACTTCGCGAACCATCGAAGCACCGAGGTTCTCCATCGAATCTTCCAGTTCGATCTCCTTAGCAACGGTTACGCCGTCCTTGGTCACCAGTGGAGCACCGAACTTCTTGTCGATCACCACGTTACGACCTTTAGGTCCGAGCGTCACGCGCACGGCGTCGGCCAGTTGATCCACACCGCGCTTCAGCGCGGCACGAGCTTCTACGTCGAATGATACTTTCTTACTTGCCATGATTGATACCTACCTTGAATACGTGATGAATCTTGTTGGTTGTGGTGTGGTTTACCCGATAACAGCAAACACATCGCCTTCGCGCATGATGAGGTACTCGTCGCCATCAATTGATACTTCCGTGCCAGAGTACTTGCCGTACAGGACGGTGTCGCCAACCTTGAGTGTCATAGGAGCTAGCGTACCATTTTCTGCGACCTTACCGGCGCCAACGGCGATGATGCTACCCTGCATCGGCTTTTCCTTCGCCGTGTCGGGAATGATGATTCCGCCCTTGGTGGTTTCTTCTGGTGTTGCCGGCTTTACGATCACACGATCGTGCAATGGCTTCAGGTTCATAACTCTCCTCCGAGTAATAGATGGGTTGTGAGTGACAATGATAGATGACCGTAGCACTCTCATGGTGCGAGTGCTAACGACGCAAAATTATGGGCAGTAGCATGAGCCAACAAGTGAAAAGATGACAATGGGAGTGTCATCTTGGCGCAGATGCAGACACTATGGCAGATTACATCACGAGACCGAAGAGGGCATCGATCACGAGGATGCCAGCTGCAGAGATCGTAAAGGCACGGACCGTGGAGGCGCCCACGCCCTCGGCGCCGCCGGTGGTGTGGAATCCAACATGCACCCCTATCAGGGCCGTGAATCCACCAAACACGAACGATTTCAGAATGCCGGTCCACACTTCCAAAGGTTGGAAGAAGGCCTGAATGGAGGAGAAGAACGTGATGGCACTGAAATCAAACTTGATCGATGTTAACAGGTATGCTCCAGCAAGCGCAACAATGTTGGAGAACACCGCCAGTACCGGCATCATCGTCAGGGCTGCAACAGCACGGGGCATGGCCAGATAGCGGTTCTTGTCGATGGCCATCATCTCCAGGGCATCCACTTGTTCGGATACCTGCATGGTACCGATCTGGGCTGCAATAGCACCGCCTACCCTGCCGGCAATCACCAGCGCTGTGAGCACGGGTGTCAACTCGGTGAACACCACAGTAGCAATTGAGCCGCCGATGAAGGGGCGAGCGATCGAGATCAAGTTGAACTTCGCAAACAGGTTCGTCGCCTGCAGTGCGGCAATGGCTCCGGTGAAGGATCCCACCAGTAGCACCAGCGGAAGTGAGTCGGAACCGACAATCTTCATTTGTTCCAGCACGAGTGCTCGGTTGGCCACCACCTTGGGCAAGTAGCGCCCAGCCTGGATCAGAAGCAGCACTACCTGACCTACTTCAGATAACGCTCCCAGCGTAAGCCTACCAATGCGGCCAACAAGATTGACGAGTGCATCTACCATACCGCGCAATCTACGGGAAAAGGAATCGCCCTACCTCTCAGTCGAGAGGTAGGGCGATGTGGAGATTGTCCTATCGGTGAATCAGCCGCGTCCTGGTCCGCGTCCTGGTCCGCGACCGGCGCCACGGGCCAACCAACGCTCGAGAATCACCTTCTGTTCGTCGGTGAGGATCTCGCTGAGACCAGCGTAGAACTCGTCGTCGCACGCCTTCATCATTTCACGAGCCTGCTCCCGCAAGCCACTGGTCTTGATAGCCTCGCGTACGGATGCATTTAGCTCACGCAGTGCTGCGCGGGCTTCTTCACGAGTAATCTCGCCGGCTTCCAACTGCGCCTTGATCGATTCACGCTGCGCCTTGGCATCAGCCAGTAGTTCGTCCATCGCTGCACGGTGTACTTCCATCGCTGCACGCACGCAGGTGCGATGAGCTTCCATCAGCGAGCGAACGGCCACAGCTTGATCTGCCGACAGATTCAGAGCAGCCATCAGACGGCCAAATGGATGTGGGTGAGCGCTATCGGACTTGCGATCCTCGCGACCCGGTCCACGATCTTCGCGATCGTTACCCGGTCCGCGCTTGCGACCATCACGCAGCATCTGTGCGTCCTCGTCCAGCGTAGCGTCGGTGAGGATATAGCTGCTCTCGAGCACCTCGAACGAGCTGGTCTCGGTCACGTCGGAAAACATCAGCCCAGCCGGATCAACCGGCATCGAATCGCAACCGGTCATGGCGAAGAGCCCTGCCAGTGCGACGGCCATCAGGCCAACAATCGACTTCTTCATGTGTATACCTTAGTGAGAATGTGAGTAAAGTTCGCTCTTTTTCTGTTCTGGAGCAATGATCCGTACAGGCTGAGTATGTTACAGGGTATGAATAAAAATGTTCGATCCTCGCTGTCCATCGCTGCCTGCGTGGCCTTGATGAGTGTTCACGTTGGCGCACAAATCAGCCGAGATGCCTGTATCCGGCCTGCCCTTGTCGTTCCAGCTGACCTCGATTCTGCTGTCACCGTGGCTTGGACGGCTTCCGGAAGCCCCTTACAGACAGTGCGTTCAACGCAACCGCTCGACAATGGTTTAACCGTCAGCGACACGCTGGATACCCTAAATGGCTCATCGATGCAGTGGAGCCTTGATCTGGACGCCACAACTCACGCTGTACATGAGCTGCGTCAGGTGGTCCATATTGATACCCTGCGCTTACTTACCACTACCTACATCGCGGTGGATCGGCGCAGATCGGCAAGGGGCTTTCCGCAGCGCACGGCTATCGTGGTCGTCGATCATGTCACCGCTAGGGATTTGGAACCTGAACTTGCACAGTACCGGTACGACTTGCTCTGTGAAGGCTGGTTCGTGCGACGTATTGAGGTGCCTGCGACAATCCAACCGAGAGATCTGAAGCAACGCATCCTTGAAACACTGCATGCACTTCCAGATGCATGCGATCGCAGTCAGGTACATGTGACGCTCGTTGGAGACCTTCCGTATGCCAGTAGTGGTGGCTACAACGTAGCCGGTGCCATACCAAATCCGGACTTCCACCCAGAACATGGCGGAGCGTGGGCATCGGACGCCTACTATGCGGACATCGAAACCAGTCCCGGTGTCGACGCTGAGTACCAGTGGACCGATGACGTGGTGACGCTCACGGACTCGGCCGTTGTGCAGCGCGAGGAGAATCGCAATGTTCCCGGCGATGGCAAGTTCGACCAGTCAGTACTGCCATCCGACCTGGAGCTGTGCGTTGGCCGCATCAACATGACAGACCTCCCGACAATGGGAAGCCCCCTACCACTGCTTCGACGATACTTCACCAAGAACCACGAGTACCGGACGCGCACGTTCGTTGCTCCACATCGCGCGCTCATCGACGACAACTTCGGCCTGTTCACGCGTCGGACGTCGGCTGCCCAGATCACCGAGGCCTTTGCAGCTTCGGCGTGGAGATCGTTTTCCGTTATCGTGGGGCCATCCAACATCATCGACGGAGACTGGATCGGCGATCCTGCCCGTCCACGCCCCTCCCTGGACTCGACAGCCACACTCCTGGCCTATGGCTGCGGCGGTGGTGGTTACGAACACTGTTCCGGGGTGGTCACAACAGCAGAGCTGAGCACGTCGCCCGTGCATAGCGTGTTCACATTGCTGTTCGGCAGCTACTTCGGTGATGTGGCTAGTACCAACAATCTGATGCGTGCAGCACTGGCTGCCGAGGGCTGGACGCTTACGTGCGGGTGGTCGGGCCGACCGCATTGGTTCCTCCATCCGCTGGCAGCGGGTGCCACGATTGGTGAGTGCCAGCGCTTGACGGCCAACAACAACGGCGAGTATGTCGGGGCCTCCGCTGAGGTGTTCTCGGACTCCTCGCAGGTAGCGTTTCCCCTTGGTTTGCGCAATATTCACACGCTACTGTTGGGCGACCCCACGCTTAGCCTACAGGGTCCGGTGCTGGCGGGCGAAGCACAACTCCTCCCACAATCTCAGGGTGTACAACAGATCGAGTGGGAATCATCGGCGCAACACTCCGACACGACCCCAACGGCCTACATCGTGGAGGCATCCCCACACGTCGACAGCGTGTTCTCGGTGATCGATGTTGTTCCGCCGTCTACCACGCGCTGGATACGCACCACTGTTACGATTCCGAGCACGACCACCGTTCTGCGCGTTCGTCCCTACTTCACCAGTGCCGGACGACTTGCGCCTCTGCCTGGTCGGGGAATCCTGAAACAAATTCAGCCGTCATTTGTCGAACAGTCCAGGGACGTCAGGACGATGATGTCCTGTCGGTGGGTTGCCGCCGATCTGCACGGCAGAATCATCCTGGCCGAGGAAGGACCTCACATCGAACCAGCTGAGTGGGTCCAGCTACACTACCGTCGCCTCTCTCACGTAAGGGGCATGATCGTAGTCTCCAATGGCAACTCGGCAGCCGTTCTGCGTATTTCTCCGTAAATAGAGACTTGTTGTACCCGTTTTCGTGAAATCCAGGTAGCTATCCTCATGATGCATCGTCTGATCTATCTCTTTGCGCTCGCTGTACTTACGTCTGCAACTTCAATGGTTGCGGGTACAGACTCGTACACCGTTCACCAGCTGTCCTATCTGCTACCGAATGGTACAACCGTTCCGGCCAGATCCTATGTGATTGAGCGGCCGGCCGAGGGTACGTACGTTCCCGGGCGCGTGATCGTGAAAACGCGGGCAACGTATGGCATCCACCGCGGCGAAAATCACATCATGGGCAGCACGGCGAATGCGGCTCTGGCAATGGCTCGCGTAGATGCCGTCACGATGGCCTACGGTGGCGGAGCTCCGCAGCTGCCATACGAGGATGTGAAGCTTGAGCAGGCCGTCGGCCTGGATCGGACGTATGAGATTCGCTATGCCGAGCCACTGCATCCGTATGACCTATGTCAACAGTTGATGGCCTCTCCGGATGTTGAGTATGCCGTTCCTGTGCGCATCCACGAGATGTACTTTACCCCGAACGACCCTCTCTATGCCCAGCAGGCATGGCTGACGAACATGAAGCTCTCTGCAGCGTGGGACGTCACCAAGGGCAGTAAAGACGTGATTGTCGCCATCGTGGACTCTGGCACAGACTGGCAGCACGAGGACCTCTCGGCACAGATCTTCACGAACACCAAGGAGATCCCGAATAACAACCGCGATGACGACGGCAATGGATTCATCGACGACGTACGCGGCTGGGACTTTGTTGGTAATGTCACCCTCCAGGAAGCGTTTGGCGGAGTGCTGAAGCCCGACAACGATCCTCGCATCATGGGTACACAGATCAATGGCACCAATGGTCACGGCACGGTTGTAGCCGGTTGTACTGGCGCAAGCACCAACAATGCCAAGGGTGTGGCCAGCACGGGCTTCAACGTTACGCTACTGCCCATCAAGTGCGGATCCGACCGTACCGACGTGCCCTCGATCTTGGAAGGCTATACCGCCATCCGATATGCTGCCGACATGGGCGCCCACATCATCAACTGTTCGTGGGGTGGCAATGGGTCAGCACCTGACATGCAGGCCGTGGTCGACTACGCTACGGCGAAGGGTTCGCTCGTCATTGCTGCTTCGGGCAATGATGGCAGCGACAACGACGTTGTTCCACACAATCCAAGTAACCTAGAAGGCGTAGTGTCCGTTGGGGCTTCCAATAACAACGACCGCGTTGCAGGCTTTTCGAACTACGGCTGGTCGGTTGATGTCTACGCTCCTGGTGAAAACATTCGGAGTACGTGGCATGGAGGGGGCTACAACGCTCTGTCGGGAACGTCGTTCTCGGCACCGCTGGTCTCCGGTGTGGCGGCATTGATCAAGGCCGTGCATCCAGACTGGACGCCAGAGATGATTGCTGCACAGATCCGCTCAACGGCTGATGAAATGAGCACCGTGTCGGCCACGAACCGCCCCAAGTACTTCGGCCGCGTGAATGCTGAACGGGCGGTAAAGGTCAATCAATCACTAACCTCAGGTGACCGTCTGCCAGGTATCTCGATCATCGGAACGACCATTGCCGGCGGCGGAACCATCAGGACGTACGATCCAACGGAGATTTCCCTGCAGCTGCGGAACGTTCTCGCTGAGGCCACAAACACACAGTTGACGATTAGCACCACCACGCCTGGTGTGACCATCGTTGGTGGCGGTACGATTTCTGCTGGAATCATTGGCCATATGCAGGAGGTCACAACACCAGTGACGCTGCAGCTTGGCTCGTCATTTCCGTGGTACGTAGCTAATATCGAACTGCAGATCGCCATCAAGGTGGGAGCCTATCTCAACTTTGACCGCGTGGACATCCCGGTTGCCCTTACCACATCGAACGTGTTTTCGCCCTACTTGCAGAACACGGGTGGACAGCTCACCTTCGAGGCTGTTGACGCCACCGACAACGGTGCATTTTGGGCCACCACCACCTATCAAAACCAGCCTGCCCTTGTGCGGTCCGGCGGCGGCAACCTGCAGTCAGCTCCCTTCCGAGTAACATCGGCGCTGGCGGCGATTTCGGCTACATCGGCGGTGTTGGGTGGTACGCGCAGTGGCGCTCCCACGCTGGCAACAACAACCAACGGCGGCTCGTCGTGGACGTTCAGCAACGTTGCTGCAACGATGACGTCGGTGGCGGCGGTCCACATGTTTACGGCGCAGAACGGCCTTGCCGTGGGTACTGGTGCAGGGTCACAGATTGGCGTCATGAAGACCGCCAACGCTGGCTCCACGTGGGCGGCCGTGGCTTCGGCGCCGGCCATCACCGGCACAGCCGAATCCGTTCTTCCAAAAACCACGTTCTTCCTCGGTCAGAATGCCTGGCTGGGAACGTCGGCGAATCGCGTACTCTTCACGACCGATGCCGGTACCACGTGGCGCCAGGGCAGACTGTCCGTCAATGGTGCCGTGATCACCTCGATTGCCTTCAAGGATGCCACCAACGGCGTAATGCTCTACCGCACCAGCGGCGCTGCCTCAGCCCCCTACCGCATTGCCAAGACCACCACAGGTGGCGCATCGTGGATTGTGGATGTCTTCGACCCTGCATCGCTTGGCATCACGCCCGTGATGGTCAACAGCCCGGGTGATCACCACATCCTCGTTGGTTCGAATGGAGAAGTGTTCGGTAGTGACAACAACGGAGAAGATTGGCAACCGATCTTGTCTCAACCGAATGGACTCGTTACGGCCACTGCTTCTGTCATGGGTTCACGCCCACTGTTGTACACAGCCGGCCATGGTGTTGGACAACTGTCATACCGGTATGCTGGACCAAACGGAACACGGATTGCCACACTCGATGCTACCGTGATGGAATTCGACACAGTTGAATCCGGAAAGAATCGCCAGCGAATTGCACGCGTGAATAGCACCGGCGAGTCCGACGTTGTGGTCGACTCGGTGGTGATCGTTCCAAAGGGCACGACTCCTACCGATGCCTTCCGCATTACGATTCCCATCGACGACGTGATCTATGCCGGCACCTCCGATCAGATGGGTGTCCGCGTCTATGCTACAACACCCGGATTGTACGAGGCAGACCTGGTGATCTACACCAATGCCACTCCGGCCGTCCTGACGATCACGATGCGCGCGGTTGTGCCTGATCCAGTGTCCGTGAACGAAGATGCCGTGCTGGCAGGTGAACTCTATCCCAATCCGGCCCGCGACGTGGTTTCCGTGGACGCTCCAGCAGGGGCAACGATCATGCTGGTCGGTACCAATGGTATGGTGGTGTCGCAAACAACGACTGCCGCTGGTGGGACGTGCTCAATCAACACGGCACAGGTTCCTGCAGGGAGCTACGTGGTGCGCATTGCTACGGCCACAGAGGTTCGCATTCTTCCCCTGAGGATTGTGCGGTAACGGATGTATCTTTCGCTATCACCACGAGCAGGAAATAGCGATGGCTGGCGAAGATCCCGGAATACTGTTTAGTTCGGGTAACCCGTACGAACGTCCGTCGTTTACGCTCGGGATTGAGGAAGAGTACATGGTCCTCGATCCCGAGACGTACAATTTGCGCTCACACGTGAACCTCGAGCTCATCAGCAAGGGTCGCCTGCTGTTGCATGAGCATATCAAACCCGAGATGCACGGCTCCATGCTGGAGATCGGGACGGGTATCTGCAAGACCACCACCGAGGCGCGTCACGAAGTCACGAAGATTCGTTCGATCGTCCATCATCTGGCCAAACAGAATGGCCTGCTGATCGGCGCCGCATCCACGCATCCGTTTGCGCATTGGGAGGATCAGGATATCTACCCTGATGATCGCTATCAGATCATCTTGGAAGACATGCAACTACTGGCGCGATCACTCCTGATCTTCGGCATGCACGTCCACGTTGGCATCGAAAACCGCGAGGTCCAGATTCAGCTGATGAACGAGATGCGGTACTTCATGCCGCACATTCTTGCTATCAGCACCAACTCCCCGTTCTGGGAGGGGGCTGACACAGGCCTCAAGAGCTTCCGCTCCAAGATTTTCGAGCGTTTCCCCCGCACGGCTTTGCCTGACCTCTTCTCCGACTGGAGCGAGTACCAGCACTACGTCAACCTGCTGGTCAAGACCGGCTCGATCGATAATGCCAAGAAGATCTGGTGGGACATTCGTCCGCATCCGGTGTTCCCTACCCTCGAGATTCGGATCTGCGACCTGCCAATGCGCATCGAGGAAACTGTGGCCATTGCCGCTCTCTGCCAAGCGATCGCCGCAAAACTGTACTCCCTGTACGAGAAGAACCTGTCGTTCCGCCAGTACCGCAGATCCCTCCTGATGGAGAACAAGTGGCGCGCGGTGCGGTATGGTCTTGACGGCAACCTGATCGACTGGGGTCGACAGAAGGAAATGCCCGCACGGGACCTGATTCGCGAGCTCCTAGAGTTTGTCGATGATGTGGTTGACGATCTGGGTTCACGCGATGCTATCGCGTATGTGGAACGCATCCTTGAAGAAGGCAGCGGTGCCGACCGCCAATTGCGAGTATTCAAGGAAACGGGCCGCATTGAAGATGTTGCCCGCTACATCCACGAGGAGTCAACACGCGATCTCTTTGACGATGTGTCGCCATTCCTGGATACTGTGCGACCACCCAGCGACGACGCCGTGCAAGAGAAACTGACGTCCATTCGAAGCGAAACCGATCCATCCTGATTGCCATGATCTACACGTACCTGCTTGCGTTTGCATTGATACTCGTACCCGTCGTGCTCCATGCCGGCGATTCCACGGCCTCGCTGCCCATCTTTCAGCAACCCGTCACCACGCGACATACCGCTGTCATTGGTGGCAAGAGCATCACCTACGACGCCACGGCGGGCCACCTTACGCTCACGAAGGAAGATGGTACGGTTCGGGCACGCATGTTCTTTGTAGCCTACACCAAGGTAGGTAGCGCCGACCCGTCCAAGCGCCCGGTGACGTTTTCATTCAACGGAGGCCCAGGGTCGTCCAGCGTGTGGTTGCACATCGGCGTACTGGGACCGAAGCGCGTTCGCATGAACGACGACGGCACCACCACGCCCCCTCCCTACTCCATGGTGGCCAATGATGAGTCGTGGCTGGATCTTACCGATCTGGTCTTCATCGATCCAGTGAGCACGGGATACTCCCGAGCTGCTGATGAGAAGACGGCGGGCAAGGAGTTCCATGGATACCAGCAGGACATCGAATCGGTGGGCGCCTTCATTCATCGGTGGGTAAGCGACCACCAGCGGTGGGCGTCGCCCAAGGTTCTGATCGGCGAGAGCTACGGCACCACCCGTGCTGCAGGTCTGAGCGAGCACCTCCAGTCGCGATACGGCATGTACCTGAACGGCGTGATTCTCGTCAGCGCTGTGTTGAACTTCCAAACGATTCGATTTGACGAAGGTAACGACCTCCCCTATGCACTCTTCCTGCCAACGTATGCAGCTACGGCACTGTACCATGGCAAAACCGGCACCACCCTCTCGGCCGAGCAGCGCTCGGTAGCGCTACGCTCTGCTGTTGATGCTGTGCGGAAGTTTGCCATCAACGACTACGCAACACTGCTGATGAAAGGCGATCGCATCAACGCCGATGAGCGGTCGGATGCCGTGCAGCAGCTGGGCTTTACTGGTCTGTCACGTGACTACCTAGACCGTACCAATCTGCGGGTGAACATCCACAAATTCTGCGCCGAGCTTCTGCGTGATCAGGGGTTGACCGTCGGCCGATTTGACAGCCGGTATACCGGCTCTGTAGCCAATCCGTTGTCGGAATTCATGGAGCGCGATCCCAGCTACCAGCCCACCATTGCTGGCTGTTTTAGCACGTGCATCAATGATTACCTCGCCCGCGACCTTCGCGTCTCCACCACCCTGCCCTACGAAGTCCTAACCGGTCGTGTGTGGCCATGGGATTTCGGCACGGCGGAGAACCAATACCTGAACGTAGCGCCGGCATTGCGAGATGCCATCCTGATGAATCCCGACCTCAACGTCTGGGTCCTGAACGGCTACTACGATCTGGCAACGCCGTTCTTTGCCACCGAGTACACCATCAACCACTTGGGCCTACCGGCCGCTCTGCGCAACAACATTTCCATGACGTACTACGAAGCCGGTCACATGATGTACCTGCTGCCTACGGAGTTGAAGCGGATGAAAGATGGCGCTGTGGACTTCTATCGATCAGCCACTGGTACAAACTAGTCGCGCCAGTACTGCCTGGGCACCCAGAGCAACCCAAAGGCCTCGCCGGTTTCACGACCGATGTGCTTGTGATGGGCGTGATGCGCACGGTGGACGGCTCGCAGGTATCGATTGGTGGGAGTATGGGGCTTGCCCACTCGCCGGTGAATGAGGTAGTCGTGCACAAAGAAGTACGAAAACCCGTACAACGCAACGCCGATGCCCATCCACAGTGCCGGACCATCGGGGGCACCAACCACAGTCAGGCTTATCGACGTGGTCATGAAGAACAACACAAACCAGTCATTCCGCTGCCAGAACGAGCGGGGCGGCTTATGATGCGATTCATGTAGCACCCACAGCGGTCCATGCATCACATTCTTGTGAAACCAGCCGGTGAAGAACTCCATGCCGATAAACGACAATCCAATCCACAGCACACTCATCATTTGCTAGGCCTTTCAAGTCGCTGCTGACCAAGTCCTACCAACAACAGTCCCGGAACTGCCACGAATGGCCAGTGCTCTGTCATGTCCAGCACGAGTAACGGAGCCGTGAGCGCTACCGCTCCCAGTCCGATCATGATCATGTTGATAGCCTGTGGCCTGCCGGATCGTACACGGGCATAGTTCCGTGCCATCACCGCTGACGTCACAGTATTGATTATCGTGAGCACCAATCCCAATCCAATCATTCCCCACACAGCAATCGATACGGTTGCATACAGCAGCAGCGATTCGGCTTCGGCTACTGAATGCAGCAGGCCAAGGGAGAGTATCACCACCAGCAGCACCACTGCCAGCAGAATGCTCACCACGCGGGCAGATGGCGTGGGCAGAAAGCGGTACAACTGGCTACTGGCAACAAGGGTTGCCGGCACCATGGTTCCCAGAAACAAGGCAAGTGGTGCAAACAGCGTTGATGCATCAGCCGGCTCCGTCGTTGGCACGAGTGTCAAGAGGAGCAGTCCCACCACCTGAGCACCTATCGTAAATTTCCATCGCAGATTCATGGATGCTCCTCATGTTCGGTATTGGGGAGAGGGTCGCACGTACCACAGTCGCTTGCAAGCAGGGGGCTCTCCACCTGCACTGTGGCATGGTTAATCGAACAGTGCTCCCGGAGGTAGGCTTGGACGTTACGCACCATGTCGTCGGTTGGCTGGTCCGTGACCACGTGCACAGAGGCCTTAACGTCGCGATGTCCCAGCTCCCAGATGTGAACATCGTGCACATCCAACACACCGTCAAGAGCACCGAGTCCCGTGCGCACGTTCTCAGGATCGATGTTCTGGGGTGCTGACTCCATCAAAATCACACCGGCGCGGTAGATCACGGCACCAGCTCCTCGCAGAATGATCAGGGCAATCGCCAGTGAGATCGCCGGATCGATCCATTGCCATCCCGTGAGCTCCAGAAGCACAGCTGCAACAATCACACCGGCACTGGAACCAAGATCCGTCAGTACATGCAGATACGCCGACTGCGTGGTGATATGATCAGACCGGTGCAGGTACCAGGCACTGATGCCGTTACCGATAAAACCGGCAATCGCTACGTAGAGCATGGCTTCGGCATGCACGTCATGGGGATCGAAGAACCGCTCGACAGCCTCGATGGCGATGAAGATACACATCCCCACCAGCAGGAAGCCGTTGGTAAGGGCGGCCAGAATCTCGATGCGGCGCAGGCCAAACGTGTACCGCGCATCGTGCCGCTCGCGCGCGCGAGCGGCCAAGTGTAAGCCGGTGTAGGCAATCAGGAGCGAGCCCAGATCAACAAACACGTGGCCGGCATCACTGAGGAGGGCCAGAGATCCCGACACAACACCACCCACGATCTGGAGTACCAGAATCGATGTGGTGATCGCCATGGCAATCCGGAGTGGTCGGATGTCGTGGTGATCGTGGTGGTGATCGTGAGGATGATCGTGATCATGATGGTGCATCAGACAGCATCCCGGATCAAGTTGACCATCGTAAGGTAGATCAGCACCAGCGGTGCAGCAAACAACATGCTATCGAACCGATCCAAGAAACCACCATGACCGGGGATGATATGCGAACTGTCCTTGATCACGGCGTCGCGCTTCAACCACGACTCTGCCAGATCTCCAATCGGACCAAACACACCTACGATCGCCCCACAGGCAACAGCGTCCAGGATAGCCATGGACGGCAGGAGCCACATGGACATGAGTACAAAACTCACTACAGCCCCAGCGAGTCCGCCGGTAGCCCCCTCCCATGTCTTCTTGGGACTGACGCGCTCGAGCAACTTGTGCTTGCCGATACTGAGACCAGTGAAGTAGGCTAGGGTATCACTCGACCATACACTCACAAACAGAGTAAGGACGAGGGCGCCACCAGCGTCGATCCATAGGCTGGCGTCACCCGTCGATGATGCTGTATTCCGCAGAAACAGAATGGTCGTAAAGCCAATCGTCACATAGGCGATGCCAGAGAGCGTGACAGCCGTGTTCAGGATGGCGTTTTCCTTCGCCCTCCAGATCTCGGCTCCCAGCGTAAGAAGTGTTCCTGCTACGAAGGCCAGCAGTGCAAGCCCCATCCAGATCGTACCAGTTGTGCCGGTGCTGTCGAGCGCTTGGGCAAAGCAGATTTGGAGCAGCACGGCCCAGACCAGACCCACCGAAATGTTCGCCGACGCATGCTTGGAGTCAGCCAGATGGTAGAACTCCCACAACGCTACCGTTGATACAACGATCATGGTGGCAGAGAACCACCAGCCACCCAGCCATATCAACAACACCGCCAATGGAATTCCCACGGCCGCCGCAAGCACACGCTGTACAAGGTTTGTCATCATTGTACAAATCTACTCCCGTACATTCGTAGTGCAGTGTTCCGTTTCACCAATCGACTCTCACGGTTCCATGCAGGTGTTTACCCTTCCCGAATCATCGCCATTCAATGTCCTACTGACGGGTGATCTGGACTTTGTGATGGAGTTTGCTCATCGCCTCCGCGCGGCGAACGTACCGTTTCACATTCTGCCTCCGATGGACGAGTTTGATGAAATCGAGTATGAACTGGAGCTCGTGGCAGAAGAGATGAATCACGGTGCTGTAGATCCCGATGTGTACGGGGAGTTTTCCGCGGCAGTAGTGGGCGATGTGCGTTCCACGGCGGGAACCTATAGCCACATCGTGGATCTGGGCGTTGCCCCGGTGATTGAGCGAAAGTCGACCTTGGCCGTAGCCTGCTCGGTGAATCCCGCTGCGACGGTTGTGGTGTCCACACTTACCAACACGGCAACCGAAATCGGCATGCTCACGGGTGCAGCCTCACGCGTGGTTGGGACGGGGCTTGCCCCTTCGCTGATCACGACGGCTACCCACATCGAGATCGCCGCTGGCTTGAACGCCACCCCTGATCGCCTTCCGCATGCGCAGGCGCTACTACAGCACCTCGGTTATGCTACCGAGGTTGTAGAGGACCGTGTTGCTCTTGTGCAGGTGCGCGTGTTGGTGACACTGATCAACGAAGCGGCCTTTGCCGTGATGGAGGGTGTGGCCACACCTGAGGATATCGATGCGGCGATGCGCCTGGGCGTGAATTATCCCAAGGGGCTCCTGGCATGGGCCGATGAGATTGGTATCCCAGTGGTGACGATCATCCTCGACAGCTTGTACCGGGAGTACCAACAAGAGCGCTACCGGCCATGCGTCCTGCTGAAACAGTACATGCGTGCCGGCTGGCATGGAGTATCAAGCAAGCGTGGATTCTACACCTACGACTAAGCCGCTCACGCTGCCGACAACGGAGTCGACAACGGAGCGCAAGCCACAGGTGCACGTTGCCCTCGACTTCGATGGCACGATCACCGTGGGCGATACAGGCGATGACCTCTTCCGCACCTTTGGTGCCTTCGAGCCCCTGCACTCGCAACTCCTCGGTGGACAGATGTCGGTAGCTGAGTACTACCTGCGCGCGGTGCGCTCGCTCACCGCCGACGCGACACCGCAGGCTGTGCACTCCTTTGCCCTCCGCCGACAGGTCGACCCAGGCTTTCTGGCCCTCGTAGAACTCTGTGAGCGACACCGAGCCCATGTCTCGGTAGTGAGCGATGGCTTCGATGTGTACATCACTCCCATCCTAGAGCAAGCCGGCTGCGGCCACCTTCCGGTAGCGTGCAACACACTGCAGCATACCGATGAACAGTGGCACGTAGCGTTTCCTGGCGCATCGGAATCGTGCTCCTGCTTTTGCGCATCGTGCAAGCGCAACGCACTGCTGGCCACTGTCCACGAGCATGATCTTATTGTGTTTGTTGGGGATGGCCGATCCGACCGATGCGCGGTGAAGCATGCCGACGTTGTGTTTGCAAAGGACAACCTCGCTGCCTGGTGCACCGAGCAGCGCATTCCGCATCACCCATGGCGCACGCTGCATGATGTTGCTCGCGTGTTGGGAACAAAGTTTGCAACGCAGGCGTTGCGTCCTCGAAGGCAGGCACAGCTGGCTCGAAAAGCTGCCTACGAAACCGAATAGCACGACTGTACTGATCCTTATGCGCGCTCTCCTGTGGTTCCGCAATGATCTTCGCCTCGAGGATCATCGCATTCTGTCGAGTATTGCCTCTGAAGCGGAGGTGCTTCTGTGCGTCTTCGTGGACAACCCCGACACGTATCGCGTAACGGATCTAGGGTTTCCTAAGACTGGTGCCCATCGACGACGATTCCTGCTTCAAACGCTCGCCGAGCTTGACCAGCAGCTGCGGTCGCTGGGACAGCGCCTGCTGGTGGCCGAGGGCCAGCCAGCAGCCGTGATCCGTACGTTGTGCCAGGAGCACAACATCACCCATGTGTACTGCTCCCGGGAGGTCACCACAGAGGAGCTGCAGGACGAGGCTGCCGTTGCCGAAGCCATCAGCCCCTTACCCCTGCACCGATTCTGGGACCGCACACTGATTCATCCAGCGGATCTGCCGTTCCACATCGACAACCTTCCGGACGTGTTCACATCGTTTCGTAAGGCTGTCGAGAAGCGCTGGAGTGTTCGACCGATGTACCCTCGTCCTACGGTTCTTCCAGCACCTCCAGCGATGGACTTCCCTGAGGTGTCATCGGTGGCGTTGCCGCAGGAGTGTGGAGCCTTTCCGTTCAGTGGTGGTCCTACATCCGCCATGCGGCACCTGCACGACTACATCCATACCCGTCAGCTGATCCGCACCTACAAGGACACCCGAAACGGGTTGATCGGCGCAGAGTATTCGTCGAAGTTTTCTCCGTGGCTGTCCGTTGGCAGCCTTTCACCCCGTACGATCTACTACGCCGTGCGGGAGCATGAGGCTACCTATGGCGCAAACGACAGCACCTATTGGCTGATCTTCGAACTGCTCTGGCGGGACTTCTTCCGCTTCACGGCAGCACGGCATGGTGCGGTGTTGTTCCATCGGTGGAGTCTGCGTGGCGAGGGGCCGGTGTGGCGTAGGGACCGCGATGCATTCGATCACTGGCGCAACGGCACCACCAGCGACGACTTCGTGGACGCCAACATGCGGGAGTTGTTTGCCACGGGCTGGATGAGTAACCGTGGCCGTCAGAACGTGGCCAGCTACCTCAGCAAGACGCTTGGCATCGACTGGCGCTGGGGAGCCGCCTGGTTCGAGTCGATGCTGCTGGACTACGACCCCTGCAGCAACTACGGCAACTGGGCCTACGTTGCTGGTGTGGGCAACGACCCACGCTCCAGCTATCGTGTGTTCAACACGCAGAAGCAGGCCCAGACCTACGACGCCGCCGGTGCGTTTCGCCGGTTATGGCTGTAGGGGGCTTGAGGCATAGCGTGTCTCGAGACGTTTCACACCTTCCACGAGAGCTACGAGGCATACTCCGCAGAGGATGCTAATCGCCCACGTCAACCATGAAATGGGAACGGAGCTGAACACATGGTTCAATAGAGGCGTATACACAAATGCCAGCTGGAGTACGAGTGTAAGTGAGATTCCCAGAATCATGAGCATGCTGACGGGGCCGGTTGGAGCTTCCGAAAGATCCATCCTTCTGCAGTTGAACAGGTAGGCCGTTTCCATCATCACGAGGCTCGTTGCAGCAGCCGTTTGCGCAGCAGCAGCATCACCACTGATCATGTGTTCCAGCGCATGAACAGCAAACACGCCAAGAACGAGCGTACACCCAACGATCATCACGCGCACCACCTGCCGGCGCGATAACAGCGGAGCACGTGGGTGTCTCGGTCGTGCGTGCATGATTGTTGAACTTCCTGCTTCGAACGCCAGCGGCAGGCCAAGCACGAGTGCCGTGATCATGTTGATCCAGAGGATCTGCATCGGAGTTATGGGGAGATCCATTCCCAGTGCAACGGCCGTAACGATCACCATCCCTTCGGCCACATCCGTTGGTAACACCCACACGATGAACTTCACCAGGTTGGAGAAGACGATCCGTCCCTCACGAACGGCTGCGACAATCGTGACGAAGTTGTCGTCCGTCAGGACCATGTCGGCTGCTTCTTTCGCCACGTCGGTACCGGCTTTCCCCATCGCAACACCGATGTTTGCCCGGCGTAGCGCTGGCGCGTCATTTACGCCATCACCCGTCATGGCCACCACGTGGCCATCGTCCTGCAGGGCTTCTACGAGGCGAAGTTTCTGCTCAGGAGTTACGCGAGCGAACACCACACCGGCGCGGGCCGCCTGGCGAAACTCGTCCTGTGACATCGCCGACAGATCATCGCCAGAGTAGGCAATCACATCGGTCGACTCAGCACTGTGCATGCCTAGTTCACGACCGATGGCCCGTGCCGTTGCAAGGTGATCACCCGTGATCATCTTCACCTGAATTCCTGCACCGTAGCACGATGCAACAGCATCGGCAACTTCCGAACGTGGTGGATCGACCATCGCCGCCAGACCACAGTACGTCAAGCCCCCTTCCACATCATCCATGCTGAGTTCGCCTGTCCCGGCAGGTAGCGTGCCAATGGCCATGGCGAGGACACGCATGCCCTGTTCGCTTGCTTCGGACATCTGCGAGAGAACGGCATCATGGTTAATCGGCAGCACCGATCCGTCGTCCATCATCATGCCATCACATCGCTGGAGGACCGTTTCTACGGACCCTTTCATGGCAACCAGTGGTGCACCGTCGGCTTGTAGGTGGAGCGTTGCCATGAAGCGGTAGTCCGACGAAAACGGAATGACGTCTACCTGTGGATACAGGGTTCGAGCGCGCTCGGGGGCAAGGTGCCCCTTGTGAGCAAACACTACGAACGCGGCTTCGGTAGGATCACCTACGGCCATCCAGGTATCATTGCGCTGTTCGATTGATGCCGTACCACACAGAGCGCTCACCCTGATGCAGGCATCTAAGGCCGCATCGGTACCGTGGGGTCTCACGATTCTGCCCTCGGGATCAAAACCTACACCTTCAACGATGTATCTGTGCGACGGCGTCATCACCTGGGTGATGGTCATCTGATTCTTCGTGAGCGTGCCGGTTTTATCCGTGCAGATCACCGTGGTGCTGCCGAGGGTTTCCACGGCTGGTAGCTGCCGAATCAAGGCGCGCTTCGAGGCAAGGCGCGACACGCCAATGGCAAGAATGATCGTCACCGCTGCTGGCAGTCCCTCGGGAATAGCACCAACAGCCAAGGCCACCGAGGCCAGTACCATGTCGTAGACTGACAGCCCCCGCAGCACACCAACTGCAAACGTGACAGCTGCCAGACCAAGAATACCCCACATCAGGACGGAACTGAATCGGGCAATCATCGTTGTGAGTGGTGTGGCAAGGGCATTGGTGTTCTGGATGAGTCCAGAGATGCGACCAATCTCCATGGATCTAGCCGTGGCCGTCACGATGGCAACAGCGGTCCCGGATGCAATGGTGGTGGCGGCATACACCATGCAGGATCGATCGGCAAGACCATAGGACTCGGGCACGGAATCGACGGATTTCTCCACCGTGACCGACTCGCCCGTCAACGCCGACTCATCGATGCGGATATCCTTGGCACGGAGGATGCGAGCGTCAGCGGGGATGCGGTCGCCCGCTTCGAGGATGAGGATGTCACCCACAACAATGGTAGCTGCAGGGATGCGCGAAATCATCCCATTGCGGCGCACTGTGGCATCGGCACCGATTGCCTCTTGGAGGGAAGCCAGCTCGCGGATGGCCTTTCCCTCCTGGAGATATCCAATGGTAGCATTCAGGATCACGACCGCCAGAATGACGGCTGAGTCCGTCCAGCCACCCAAGGCCGTTGTAACCACTGCACTGGCAAGCAGCAACAACACCAGTGGTGCCTTGAGTTGATCCAGAAATCGCAGCAATGCCGGGCGGGCAGTCGCACGCGGCAGGGTGTTCGGACCGTTATGACGCAGGCGCGTGGCAGCTTCATCGGTCGTGAGACCACGTTCGTGATCGGAGTGCAGGTGCTGGACTACCTGTTCAGCGTCGATCGCATGCCACGTGTGGTCCTGCATGTTCCAGATGGCCTAGCTGGTAGCCACGCTTGCTGCGTGGACAATCGATCGATCCACCACGAGTCGATGCACGGCATCCATATCGTGATAGAGGACACGATCGACTTCGGCAAATGGCACATGCTCGCGAATCGTAGCCACAACCCGCTCGAGGGCTGGGCTGGTTGTGAGCGGACGCAACAGATCGATACCTTGGGCGGCACAAAGGCACTCGATGGCCAACACGCGCTCGACGTTGTCGATGATCTCCCAGAGGTGTCGCGCAGCAATACTTCCCATGGAGTTGTGATCCTCCTGATTGGCACTGGTTGGAATGCTGTCCACGCTGGCCGGATGGGCTAGCACCTTGTTTTCTGACACCAAGGCGGCGGCCGTGTATTGGGCAATCATCATTCCGGAATTCAGGCCGCCCTGAGGGGCCAAGAAGCGTGGTAGTCCACCAAGGGCCGCATTCACGAGGCGCTCCGTGCGGCGCTCGGAAATACTGGCAAGCTCCGCTACGGCAATTCCCAGAAAGTCTAGGGTGATGGCAAGGGGCTGTCCATGAAAGTTTCCGCCCTCGATGGCAACGTCGTCGTCGGCAAACACGAGTGGATTATCAGTAGCAGAATTGAGTTCCCGTTCGATGACGGAGGCAACGTAGTCCAGGGCGTCGCGCGTAGCCCCGTGCACTTGCGGCATACAGCGGAGGGAGTAGGCATCCTGCACACGGCTATCGTTGGTGCGATGGGACTCCCGGATGGCGCTACCGGCAAGAAGCGTTCTGAGTCGGCTGGCCGACGTGAGCTGTCCGGGATGCGGACGCGCACGGTGCAGGCGCTCGTCGAAGGCATTGTCCGTTCCCCGAAGAGCGTCCAGTGACAGGGCCCCGGCAACATCAGCCAGGTCCACCAGATGACGCACGCGGTCTACAGCCAGAGCGCCGAAGGCACTCATCATCTGCGTGCCATTGATCAGTGCCAGTCCCTCCTTGGACGACAACTGAACAGGCTCGATGCCGCGTTCGCGCAATACATCGGCCGACGCTCTACCACCGATCTCTCCTCTGCCAATGAGAGCAAGTGCCAGATGCGACAGTGGGGCGAGGTCGCCACTGGATCCAACACTCCCCTTGGAAGGAATGTCTGGATACAACGCGGCATTGATCATGGCCAGCAGCGTGTCCAGTGTCTGCTCACGAATACCAGAGAGCCCCTTGGCCAGAGCATTGACACGCAAAATCATCATCGCGCGCACCACGGAGGTGGGCAACAGAGGACCGGTACCGGCGGCATGCGAGATGATCAGATTCTCCTGCAGACGGGAAGCTTGATCACGGGGAATGAAGACGTTGGCAAACTCCCCAAAGCCCGTCGTGAGACCGTAGACAACGCGTTCATCGGCTATCCATCGATCTACTGCTGCACGGGAAGCGCGAATTCGCGTCCGCGCACCTTCGGAGAGTCCTACAGGTAGAGATGATTGATGAACGAGGTGGGCAAGCTGGGAAATGGTAAGTGACTGGCCGTCGAGCTGATACATAGTGAACGGAGCAAGAAAAGTGTGCGTGAAATCAGGTTATTGAGCGTTGTCGAAGTCATGCAGCCAAAGGCCGAGATCGGTTGTGTCCGACAAGCCCAGCTTGGTGCGGACGCTCTTGCGGTGCTTCTCCACTGCCCTGCGCGACACAAACATGATTTCAGCGATCTGTGATGGATTCATACCCGAACGGAAGTAGCTGCACACCACAAGCTCCGTACGCGTAAGGTCGGGGTAGGTCCGCAACAAGCGACGCATCAGCGCAGAGGTCACCGTACTGACGTCCTTTTCAATGGCCGTCAGCCGATCGAACCCTCGGATCTGTGTTCGAATCTCACTGGGCAATTTCGCCAGACGTTGCTTGAGCACCGCGGGATTCTGTTCGAACTGCAGGGCCTCGAGCTGTCGAGCGAGCTTCTCCAGAAACTCCCGTTTCCGCTGCAGATGCAGGACCAACACCGTGCGATCGTCGGTGGTTTCCGACATTACGACGTTCCCTTCGAGGCATTCATCATGGCACTCCATGTATAGCCAGCAGGAACAGCCCGACCCTCGTGGGCAAGTTCGATCAGAAAGGTTGCCGTCTTCTCCACCACCCAGCGGAAGTTATCGTCGCGCACAGAGCTGCGCTCAGCATCAGGGGCCGGATTCATGTAGTCGATGGCGTAGGGAATCCCATCGCGAACGGCAAACTCAATCGTGTTGAAGTCATAGCCCAGCATCGTGCAGATCTTGATGCAGAGCTCGGTGAGGTATCGCGTCATTTCCGGCGACGGAGCAAACGAGGCGTCGTAGCGCGTATGGTGCGGATTCCGCGGCTCGTACGGCATAATGTGCACATACTTCTTGCCGATACAGTAGCAGCGGTAGTACTCGGTAAACTCGATGGACTCCTGAAGTGTCATCACGATGTTCGATGTCTCGCTGTACTTCTCAAAGAACTCGTCGATGGTGTGCACCTTGTACACGTGCTTCCAGCCCCCTCCATCAAAGGGCTTCATCCACGCGGGAAAACCCACGTAGTCGAAGATTTCCTGCCAATTCAGCGGATAGATCAGGTTGCGGAAGCTTTCCGACGTCGTATCGGGGGGATGCTGCTTGCTAGGTAGCAGGGCCGTATTGGGAACGGGAATACCAACCTTCTGAGCCAGCGCGTAGTTGAAAAACTTGTCGTCGGCACTCCACCAGAAGGGGTTGTTCACCACACGCACGCCATTGAGCGCAGCCAGCTTCAGCATGGCACGGTAGTAGGGCACGTCCTGCGAGATCCGATCGAGAATGACATCGTACTCGAACAGCTCATCCAGCGTTACGGCTCCGATCTGGACGAACTCGGCCGCCACGAGGGCATCACGGGAGTTGATCTCCTCGACAACGGCTGGTGGAAACGATTGTTCCATGCCAAACAGCAAACCAATCTTCTTCATGTCGAGCTCCTACGTGGGGATGTTCCGTTCGGCGAATATAGGGGGCTCAGGCGAAGTCGGGCTGCACAAGCCGAACACCACTCTCGTGGCTAAACAACGCATATGTTGGTTCGTTACCGAGCCAGTGGCCGAGGTTGACGTACTCTCCTCCAGCCAGCGTTTCGTGAGTAGCATGGTGTCGATGCCCCATCACCACCAGTTGGTATCCCTCTGCAAGGCGGGCAGCCGCGAAATCACGCAAGCCATCGGCAACGCCGTAACTGCGCTCATCTGTGTAAGCACGACTGCTATGCGACGTTGTCGAAGCAAGGGCAATGCCCAGATCCGGATGCAGCCACCGATACAGCGTCTGCGCCCAGGAACTTCTCAATACCGAGCGGAGGATCAGGTATCCCGTGTCGTTTGCCGCCTTGCCATCACCGTGGCTGATGTACCAGCGCTGGTCCCCTACTTCCACCTCCACATCACCCCCGTAGACGGGTATGTCCATATGGTCACGGAAGTAGGTGTAGTGGCCGAAGTCGTGATTCCCCATGAGATACGTGATGGGAAATCCACGGTCGCGCATGCTGCGTAAGGCAGCTAAGGTGCGCACAAACTCTCGCGGAATCACCCTTCGGTAGTCAAACCAGAAGTCGAAGAGATCGCCCACAATGAACAAGTGGCAACAGGTGCGCTCGATCTCTTCGAGTGTGGCTAGGAGCCGACGTTCGCGGACGTCGTTCTGTGCTGCCGTACCGTAGCCCAGATGGACATCCGACAGAAACGCTACGGACTGTCCGGCCGGCACCTCCAGATGCAGCGAATGCAGCGAAACAACGGGTGAAAACATAGCGGAAAGATAACGCCGAGAATCTAACGCCGGGAATGTCGGCCTCGGCTATCTTTGCCCACACTATGCCAACACCAACTACGCGGAAACGGGTCACCACCTTACGACTCGTCCAGATGAAGCGCGAGGGTACACCAATCGCTGCCCTCACCGCCTACGATGCCCTGACGGCCGGAATCTTCGACCGTGCAGGGATCGACGTGCTGCTTGTTGGCGATTCTGTTGGAAACGTTGTTCAGGGTCACGACACCACCATCCCCGTAACGTTGGATCACATGATCTACCATACGCAGGCCGTGGTGCGCTCCGTCGAACGCGCCCTGATTGTGACAGATATGCCCTTCATGAGCTATCAGGTATCTCCGCAGGAAGCCTTGCGGAATGCCGGTCGACTGATGAAGGAGGCTGGGTGTGGCGCGGTGAAGCTGGAAGGGGGCGCGCGCGTGGTGGAATCTGTGCGGATCATGACCGAAAACGGAATTCCGGTCATGGGACATCTTGGCCTTACTCCCCAGAGCATTCACCAGTTCGGATCGTATAAAGAGCGCGGAGCCACTACCGAAGAAGCCGATGCCATCAAGCGCGATGCCGAAGCACTCCAGCAAGCTGGTGTGTTCTCCCTTGTGTTGGAAAAGGTTCCGGCTGCACTGGCTGCCGACGTTACATCAATGGTAGACGTTCCTACGATCGGCATCGGTGCTGGTCCAGAATGCGATGGACAGATTCTGGTATGGGCCGACATGCTAGGAGTGACGACGGAGTTCCGTCCGCGTTTTGTGCGGCGCTATGCCGAACTGGCCGACGTGATGACAGCTGCTGTGGGTGCCTACGTTCAGGATGTGCGCGATCATAACTTCCCCACGCAGGAGGAGTCGTACTGATGGCTCGAGGAAGCACGTTGCCCGTTCTGCTGGCTGGGATGGTTCTTGCCAGCTGCGACGGTGCAGGCACCATCACGAATCCGGATGACATCGTCTTTCCGGATTCCGCTGTGAGCTACCAGGCCCATGTGCAACCGTGGCTCACGTTACGGTGTGGTCCGTGTCACGGCTCGGGGAATGCTGCTGGAGGCATCAACCTTACGAACTACTCTTCGCTCCTGTTCGACCGACCCAACCTTGTCGTGCCGGGGAATCCGGATGAGTCGTTACTCTGTCAGGTACTGGAAGGCACGCTTGGCCACCCAGCAGGACAGTTCCAGTTCCTTCGCTCCGATCAAATGGCGGGCATTCGCACGTGGATCCGCGAGGGAGCCTTCAACAACTAACCCTAACATTGCTTCTGACGTTATCAACGTATTCAAGATCAAGGTTATTCAAGGATTAGCATGCGTCCTCTTCTTATGATTGTTGCTCTGGCTGCCGCCACAGCACTTCTTGCACCGGGCTGTGCGCGCAAGGCCAAGCCAAGCACGATCGAGGCCCTCGAGCTTCGCACAGACGATGAGTCGAAGTTCGCCCTAAAAGTGCCGACCAACTGGCAGGTTCAAACCGTGCCGGGCGAATTGATCATCGCCATTTCCAACCCAGCCATCTCCCGCCGATTCCTCTCCTTCGCCGAGGGTGAAGGCGGCGCCAAGGTCGAGCTTCGTGCGATCCGCATGGATAGCACCACTGTGCTAGACTCCCTCGTGAAGAACAGTAAGCTGGAGTTTGAAGACGGTCTGGATCGCTACGAGACTACCACCACCACGCTGGGAGGCAAATCAGCAACGAAGCTGTCCGTAAAGTTCGACCAGGCCGATGGCGAGTACCAGTCGGAATCGTACTTCGTAGAGAACGACTCCGTGATCACCATATTCACGCTTGCCTCGTTCGGCGGGAACTTCTCCGACTACGCTACAGAGTTTGAAGAGATTCTAGCCTCGGTAAAAGTTGCCGAGCGACCTGTCGTTGCTCCCGTGGTAGACACGTTAGCTCCCACCGGCCCTGAGCCCCCTTCCGATACCCTTGCACCGTACAGTGCCCAGTACTTTGCTATCAAGATTCCACAGAACTTCGATGGTGAGAAGGTTGGTACGGGGCTCGGTTCGGTAAACTTTATCGGATCACGGCTGGACTGCAACATTCAGGTGGATGTCTTAGACGCCAGCAAGCAGAAGAATCTCGACAAGATCGTCGCCGAGAACAAGGCCACGTACAAGAGTGAGCCAAAGTCTGTAACTCTGGGAGGAAAGCCAGCGAAGTACTTCGCCTACAACCCCTCCGGCACAGTCTCTAGCCGAGCATACTTCTGTGTCAACGGTAACAAACTGTTCCGGATTACTGTTAACTGGTACAAGCCAGAGGAGAAGGTCTACCTTCCCATCTTCGATAAGTCACTCGCCTCGATCACGTTCAAATGATCCTACGCGCTCTGATCGCACTTCTTCTTGTGGCGTCGCCTACCCTGTGGGCGACGCCACAGCTTTCTTTGCTTACCGGAAACCGATGTAGCAACTGCCATGTGGCGCCCTCCGGAGGTGGTCTCCGGAGCGAGCTTGGCTGGTATAGTTGGTATGACGTCGGCATGATCTCGCGGAATTCCGAGTTGTTTCGGTGGCTGTACCCGGCCGATGAGTCCAACACATTTTTTGATGGACTCCTCACGCTGGGCATGGATGCGCGAATTCAGTCCACGCGCTCATTCTCCTCACCCTCGGCCCAGCGCGTCACGTTCCCGATGCAGGCAACGTTGTATGCAGCCATCACGCCAATCAAGGCCATGACCGTTGAGGGGCAGTTCAACTTGGCAGCGCTGCGCAAGGCGCCGAACAGCACGTCCACCGTGACCTATGCCGGACAACGGGCGGCCATGGGCAGTGTGATTCTCACCCCTGGCGACAACCTTCCCACCGTGCGTGTGGGTCTGTTCCGACCATCCGTCGGCGTGCGCTACGACGATCACACCGTGCTGCCAGTGAACTACGTCAGTTCCACGGCTCGATTGAACTACCTCGCCCCGGACTGGGGTGAGTGGGGGTCGGAGTTAACATGGGAAGCTCAGAAGTGGTTGTCGGTGAACCTCGGGCTGTTCGGATCCGAGGGACTATCGAACGTTCGGATCAGCGACGGCCAATCGGTGATGCCACTGATCAGTGGCACATCACCGACGGTGACGGGTCGGGTAGTGGTATGGCCACAGTTCTTGGCCCAACACCTCAACACGTACGCGGGGGGATCCGTACTGGTCAACAACGACTTCTCAATGGTGAGTGCCTTTGCGGGCGTGGGTAGAAGCGATCAGCTCTACGCCATGATCGACTACACACAGACGGAGAAGAAGGATGTGCTTCAATCGCGCAACCTGATGGCCGAGTTGGGATGGCAGGTGTGGTCTCCCTTGATCGTGTATGCGCGGTACGAAGTGGGTCGCACCACCCAGGCGCGAAGTACGACGAGCGCAACAGTGCGCAGTATGGTGTTCGGCGCACAAGCCTTTGTGCTCCCGTACGTCGAAGTGCGCCCGGAGTATCGCATCTGGGACACTGAACTCCCCGGTGCTACAGGCCGGTGGAATGTCCAACTGCACATTTTCTACTAACATTGAACATGAGGCTGGAATGATCTGGAAGGTGTTGATGGCTCTGGCCGTAGTTGCCATCCTTGTTGGTGGTGGTGTGTGGGTGTCCGATGGTATGCAGTTCTTTACGAAGGATCGCGAGCCGATCGTTACCGTCACCAAGGACCCACTCTTCGGTACTGAAACCGAGAGTACCACGTGGGTAGAGACATTTCGATTGGGATTGCTGCCGGATGACGCAGCCATCACCGCCGTGCATCGCTCGTACGGTTTCATCCTGGGAGTAAGCGGTGCTGTGATCATCGGCAGCTGGATCATGCTCAAACGCCATCGGACACGTCTATGAAGACCACGACAGAAACACGTCGGAGATTCCTCTTTCAAGCAACATCGTCGGTTGGCCTGATGCTGACCGCACCGATGATTGCAAGTATCGTCAGCGGTTGCGAAACCGATGAAACGGCTGCCCCAGATTTGAGCGGTCTGACCGTTGTCGTGGCCGATTACCCGGAGCTGTCGGTGGTAGGGGGCATCACCACGGTTATTCTCGAGGGGTTAAACAACTCCGACCCCGTCTTCATCTCCCGCATCGACGTCAACACCTACGCCGTCTTCAGTGCCATCTGCACCCATCAAGGATGCCAAGTCTTCGATATAGACCAACAGGCAGACAGCGTTGAGTGCCCGTGCCACAACGCCCGATACGCCAAGTCCGACGGTTCAGTGGTACAGCAACCCGATAGTGGCGAGGCAACCGACTTGCCACGTTTCCCGTCGACGTTCAACAGCAGCACCGGTATTCTCACGATCAATCCGTGACTACTACCACCGTAGTTCTTGCTGAAGCCCTGGAATCCGTTCGCCATGGCCTCCACGCGTCTCGCGCCGTGGAGCGCATGTTTGAACAACTCCAGCCCGACGCTGCGTTGGCTGGGCAACTACGGTCGGCTCTCTACAACGCCATTCGTTTCCCCGATCAATCCGGCGTGCTGAGCGTCCCGGAGTGGCTGCGCGCGCGACTGCAGCGATCGCTCGGGGATCGGTATCAGCAGTTCCTCGACGCCTCAGCTACAGATGCTCCCGTGATGATCCGGGTGAATACCCTCCGCACGACGGTTGCGGCCTGCCTACGAGCCCTAGCCCCCTACCAACCGGTGTCGCGAGGCGCGCTTGCCATCGAGATTCAGCGTCCCTTTGGGTTGTTTGCCAGCGCAGCATTCCAGCAGGGCTGGTTCGAGCAGCAGGACGCGACGTCGCAACGGGTAGCACAGGCAACGAACGCCGGCCCCGGGATGCGTGTGGTGGACGCCTGTGCTGGTGCCGGCGGAAAAACCCTGGCGATGGCGGCGATGATGCAGAACCGAGGTCGGCTG
>JAURGP010000068.1 GCA_030833725.1 Candidatus Kapaibacterium sp.
TACCTGGGCTCGGCCCGCGTTCCACGAACCCACCAGCGGAGCGCCTCCGGAAGGTTCCGTTGCAGAAAGGCACGAGCACCCATCTCGTAGTGCAATCGCCCACTCGTTGGACAGGCCCGCAGCCCCTCAGTATAGGCGTCACGTGAGCGGACCGTATCTTCGAGGTAGTCGTAGCAGTTGCCGAGGAGCTGGTAGCCACGATCCAGTATCATCGTGTCGCGGTAGATAGGTTCTAGGGAGTCAATGGCCTCTTGGTACCGCCCCGCCATCGCCAGACACACCGTGCGCTCGTAGCGATACGGTGTAAAGGTTGGATCGATCGTCACGGCACTGTCCCACTGGCGGATGGCTTCATCTGGTAGGTTACGGTCCATGTAGTCCATGGCCCACTCGATGTGTCGAAGTAGTCGCAGAGAGTCGGTTTCCTCCGCGAAAAGACTACACTGCGGACCAAGCATACCCATCCATGCTAGGATTCCGATCACGCTCAGTCCCAATCGTTGTAGCAGCTGCATTCCTATCACACTTTGTTATGGCTTCTCGTTATGGCTTCCCTGTACACGTGTGCAAGATACCGGATTCTCGTGATCGTTATTGTTAGTGGACTCGCGCTGGCACCAACGATCCACGCCCAGTCACTGCTGTGGAAGGTCACGGCCCCAACGGGTGTTACCAGCTACCTCTTTGGTACGATCCACCTGCCGGATAGCACCGTTTTCTTCCAGCGAGATACCGTGTTGGCTGCCGTGCGTAGTAGCTCGTGGTACGTCTCTGAGCTACATCTGGATTCCCTGATGATGCCGAAGGTGCTCACGCAACTGTTGAAGCGCCCTGCGTTTTTGAAAATCATGACGCTTCAGGAGAAGCTCTGGACAACATCGCGCCCTGCGCGTACAACCATCGATCAGTGGTTGTGGTCCTACGCCAAACAGCGATCGATTGCCCGAGGTGGTATCGAAACCATCGATGAGCAATTGGCCGTGTTTGATCAGATTCCAGACTCATTACTACTGGAAGGCGATGAGGCCATCAGTACGCCTGCCATGAGCCTGGACACACTGGTATCTGCCTATGTGCGTGAGGATCTGGAGTTAATCGCTCGGTTGCTCGACGAGGCTAAACAAGACGACGCCTCGAGTACGTTGATGGACGTTCTCACGGGTGATCGCAACTACATCATGGTTGAGCGGCTCCGAAAGCCCCTTACGACCACACCGACCTTTGTTGCTGTGGGAGCTGCACACCTGCCCGGCGATGACGGACTCATTACCCTTCTGCGCGCTCAGGGCTTTGTTGTTGAGCCGGTCATGGGATCGAACCGCACAAACTGGCTCCAACAGTAGCGATGGCCTAGTCTACAAACGGACAGGCAACCATCGACCCACTGGCCTTGACTTCCATCGTTGGTGTGATGGAGGCGCACTCACTGCGGGCAATGGGGCAACGAGTACGGAATCCGCAACCCGACGGTTTGTTCAGCGGCGTTGGGATGTCGCCCTGCAGAACAATGCGCTGCTTGTGCTTGGCCGACGGATCCGGCTCAGGGACCGCAGAGATCAAAGCTTTGGTGTAGGGATGCGTAGGATGGAAGTATACCTGATCTGCTGTTCCAATCTCAACGACATTTCCAAGGTACATCACTGCAATGCGCTGCGAGATGTGGTAGACCACCGACAGATCATGGGCAATGAAGAGGTACGACATCTTGAACTCCTCGCGCAGGTCCTCCATCAGGTTGATCACCTGAGCCTGCACGGACACGTCGAGCGCTGAGACGGGTTCGTCGCATACAATCACATCGGGATTGGTAGCCAGGGCACGAGCTATGCCAATCCGCTGACGCTGCCCGCCTGAGAACTCGTGCGGGAACCGTGCAGCATACTCCGGCTGCAGACCCACCTTCTCCAGCAACCACTCTACGCGATCACTAGTCTCCGACTTCGACATCTCGGGATGATGGATGGTAAGGGGCTCTGCGATAATCTGACGCACCGACAGTCGCGAATTCAGCGACGAGTACGGATCCTGAAAAATCATCTGGATCTGTGAGCGGTACGGGAGCATCTGCTTCTTGGATAAGTGCAGCAGATCCGTAGACGTTCCATGCTCATCGACGTAGGCCATTGAACCAGACAGGTAGACGTCCGGAGAGACGTGCTTCAGCACGTTGACGATCGCCCGTCCTACGGTGGTTTTACCGCAGCCGGACTCTCCTACGAGTCCCAGCGTCTCCCCACGCTGCAGGTCAAAGGAGACGCCATCAACGGCCTTGACCTCGGCTACCTTCCTGCTGAACAGTCCACCGTATACCGGAAAATGCACATGAAGGTCGTTGACCTGTAAGACGTGATTGCTCATTGAGTACCCCCGGACGGAATGAGGTGGCAGCGCACAGAGTGCCCTGGGGCGATTTCTACCAGATCAGGTTCGGTGGTATCGCAGATATCGAGTTTGACCTCGCACCGCGTGCAGAACTTGCATCCCTGCGGGAGATTTCCAATGCTGGGGACGTTCCCCGGAATGGCTTTGAGTCGCTCGTGAACCATGCCTTCGGCAGCGGGTCGTGGAATGCTCGCCAGCAGTCCCTTGGTGTAGGGGTGCTGGGCCGAGTGGAAGAGCTCTTCAACCGTTGCCACTTCCTGAATCTTCCCGCCGTACATCACGATCACTCTCTGGCAGAGTTCAGCTACGACGGCAAGGTCGTGCGTGATCAGGACGATGG
>JAURGP010000069.1 GCA_030833725.1 Candidatus Kapaibacterium sp.
CTCGATCGAGCTTACAAAGCTGAAGCGCCCCATCAAGTTCATCCCGGAGAACGTCACCCTCGAGCGTGCACTGGAACAGTTCCTCCAGGAGCGCTATCACATGTTCATGGTGGTTGATGAACACGGAGGCGTCGAGGGCCTGCTCACGATGGAAGACGTCCTGGAAACGATGCTCGGCGTGGAGATTGTCGACGAGGCCGACCGCGTGGTTGATCTGCGTCAACTCGCCAAACAACAGCGCGACGCACGCATCGCCCGTATCGAGCAGCAGCGAGCCGAACAGCGCACGTGATCCCCGTGCCGGCCCACGGCTTTCTGATTACGGCTTACGGCTCTACCACAGTCGTCACGTTGACGAACTCCAGCATCCCCTGCGTCCCCAACTCACGGCCGTAGCCAGAGTCCTTCACACCGCCAAACGGAAGACGGGCGTCGCTGCGGACAACATCATTGATCGTAATCGTACCAGCTTGCAAACGAGCCGCGATGCCATGAGCACGATCACGATCCTGCGAGAACACGGCGGCCCCAAGCCCGAAGCTGTTTCCGTTGGCCACCGCTACGGCTTCGTCATCGGAGTCCACGGTGATGAGGGCCGCTATGGGTCCGAACAACTCCTCTTGGTCAGCCACGGAGCCGGGCTGCACATTCGTGAGTAGAGCCGGGCGAACAAAGAAGCCAGGCCCGTCGATGTCCACGTCAGATACGCCACCCAGAGCCCCCTGCACCCAGAGCTGTGCTCCCTGCTCCACGGCACGAGCCACCTGATCGATCAACCCCTGCTTGAGATCGGCACGGGCCAGTGGACCAAGATCTGTCGACGGGTCCAGTGGGTCGCCAACGCGTAATGCTGCCAACTGCTGCACAACGCGATCGCGGAACGCATCGGCAACGGATGTGTGCACCACGAACCGTTTAGCTGCAATGCAGCTTTGGCCGGTGTTGACGCATCGCTGCTGCACGCACATGGACGCGGCTCGATCGAGATCGGCATCCTCCAGCACCACGTAAGCATCGCTGCCGCCAAGTTCCAGGACGGCCTTCTTCACGTACCTACCCGCAAGAGCTCCCACAGCTCTGCCGCCCTGTGTGGAGCCCGTAAACGTGATTGCCCGCACACGGTGATCGGCAATGATCGACTCCACATCGGGAACATCTACACGCACCGTGTGGACGAGTCCCTCCGGCAGGCCAGCCTCCCGGCAGAACTCGACAGCCAGCTCGGCGCAGCCCCAAGTGGTGGGAGCATGCTTCAAGAGCACGGCATTACCCATGGCCAGAGCCGGAACAGCGAATCGAAAGAACTGCCAGAACGGAAAGTTCCACGGCATCACGGACAACACGATGCCCATGGGGCGGAACTGTATGCGACTGACTACATACTCCGTGGAGATGTCGCGATCGGCCACAAGAGCTGGGGCCTGTTCCAGCGCAAACGCGACCACCGTTGCACACTTCAACACTTCCGCTCGGGCTTGGGTAAGGGGCTTCCCCATCTCGCCCGTGATCATCGCTGCGGCCTCGTCCACGCGAGCCGTGAGAACACCTGTGAGTCGCGCAAGAACGGCCAGCCGGTCGGAGAGCGACGTCCTCGCCCACGCCTCTTGAGCAGTGTGGGTGCGGAGCAGGATCTGCTGAACATCAGCGGTGGTGTGAGCTGGAAAGATGGCAAGGGGCTTGCCCGTGGCGGGGTTGACGGAGGTGAAGTTCATGCGACGAATCTACACGATCCCCCCGAACGTACATTTGCGCATGCTTGATGTCTTCCTTACCGCCGACGGGCTCGTTGCCCTGCTCACCCTCACGGTGCTCGAGATCGTGTTGGGTATCGACAATATCATCTTCATCTCCATTCTCGTGGGCAAGCTGCCACAAGGTCAACAGGGACGAGCACGTACCATCGGACTTGCATTGGCGTTGATCCTGCGGATCGTGTTCCTGGGTGCTGCTACGTGGATCGCTGGCTTGGTTGAGCCACTCTTCTCCGTTGGTCCGTACCTGGCTATGGATGCGGCCTTCGGTGTGACGGGACGTGATCTAATCATGCTCTCGGGTGGACTCTTCCTGTTGGCCAAGGCCACCACCGAGCTCTACTCCAAGCTTGAAGGAGGCACAGAGGGTCACGAACAGGGAGGCCCGTCCACCAGCTTTGCGTGGTTACTTGTGCAGATCGTTCTGTTGGATATCGTGTTCTCGATCGACTCGGTCATTACAGCCGTGGGGCTTACAGAGCATCTGGCCATCATGGTTGTTGCTGTGATCGTTGCCGTTGGTGTGATGATGGCCTCGGCTGGATCGATCTCGGCCTTCATCCATCAGCATCCATCGGTGAAGGTTCTAGCCCTAGCCTTCTTGTTGATGATTGGCATGGTGTTGCTACTGGAAGGTCTTCACGTCCATATCCCGAAGGGATACGTCTACTTTGCCATGGCCTTCTCGGTGCTGGTGGAGATGATCAACCTGCGGGTACGCACCAAGAAGGCACAGCCCGTCGAGTTGCGTTCACCCACCTACGGTAAGTAGCTGGCATCAACGGCCAGGGAGTCATCCGTGAGCGTGCGGAGGAAGGCCACGAGATCGACCTTGTCCTGTGGCGTCAAACCGAGTCCACCTGGGCGAATGTTGAACTGCATCAGTGGCAGTTCGAGCGTTGCTGACGAGCGC
>JAURGP010000070.1 GCA_030833725.1 Candidatus Kapaibacterium sp.
GGACTGCGGGAATCGGAGTTGACGTTTGCCGGCGTTGGTAGCTTGGCGGAGTCGCCGACGTCCCTCTTGATTGATATTGGAGGTGGAAGTACGGAGTGCGTGCTCGGACACAGCGCTGAATCCGGAGCTGTTCCGCAGGTGGTGCAACGATGGTCGATTCCCATCGGAGCGGTGCGACTGTCGAACATGGCACTCCCTGAGGAGGAACTCCGATCCGTGATCCGGATAGCACTTCGTGAGCAGCTTCCTCCTCACCTCATCGAGGATGAATGCGACATGATTGGCGTTGCTGGTACAGCTGTCGCGGCAGCGATGCTGGCTGGTGGGATCACGTCGTACGATGCAGGGGCTATCGAGGGAATGGTGGTCCCGGCACAGCAGCTAAGGTCGTTGAGTTCCATGTTGCTCGCGTGTACGCCGCAAGAGCTTCAGGCGTTGCCGGGAATCGAGTCACGCCGGGCGGACATTCTACCTGCCGGAATGACGATTCTCGATGAGGCGCTGCGATATGTGGGTGGCAATGGCGGTGCCACGTCGATTCGCATCAGTACCCGCGGAGTGCGGTACGGTGCAGCATTGATTGCCCTGCAGGCCCTGCCGGGTACGTTTTGATTCGTCATCACTTACGGAGTGTAGGATGTCACGCTTTCTCTCACAGTTTCAATGGTCCTTGATCGTTGCACAGGCCCGCAGCGTCATGTCGCGCTTTCCCACCGAAGTGGTGGTGGCAACACTTGCGGCGGTTCTTGGCGTCATCATTGCGCACGAGGCGATTGCTGGTCAGCAGTCGCTTCTGACCGCCATGCTTCTTGCCAGCCCTGTGCTTCTGGCCCTGCAACTGGTGGTAACGCTGGTGTTCGAACAGTACCACCTACCACGTTGGTGGCTGCTGGGTGGTCGAGTGCTTGCCTTCCTCGGAGCAGCTGCGATGACCGTCTCGCTGCACAGCGAGGTAGATTCCGACGCCGTACCCGTGCAGGTTGCGACGGCTTGGATCACGGCTTTGGCATGCTTGGTGCTGGTCTGGTATGGAAAGGGGCCTGCGGTACTGTGGCAGATGACGAAGCTCTACGCATGGCGGTTTGTGTTGACCACGGTGTTTGCTTCCGTGCTCTCTGGCGGGCTGGCGCTGGCACTCGGGGCGCTTCAGGTGTTGTTCGGCCTTGACGTACCGGATGCACTCTATGGCGATGTTTCTGCACTTGTCAACACCCTCTTTGCGACGTTGTTCTTTTTGGCTGGGATTCCCGTAGGTCGCATCGATAACTCGGAGGTTAACGATACCCAAACCGTACCCATGGCCGTGCGATGGCTCGTGCAGTTTGTATTGTTACCACTGGTCATCGTCTTCACGGTGATTCTCTATGCCTATGCGATCAAGGTTGCGTTCTTCTCCAACCTTGAGGGGTCTGTTGCCGGATACATCGTCGCTCTGGGAATCATCAGCATCAGTGCGTGGGTGATGACGTGGCCGCTACGAACGAGTGTGCACCATCGCATCCTGGCTTTGTATCACCGGTGGTTGGGTGCCGTGCTCCTTCCGCTTGCCATCATGTTGATCGTGGCGGTAGCTATTCGCATCGCAGACTACGGCGTCACACCAGAACGGTACGCCCTCGCAGCCTTCACCGCCGTATTCACAGGAGCCACCATCATGCTGCTGCTGCAGCGTTGGGTGGACCTGCGTGTCCTGCCGATGATCATTGCGACGGTTGGTGCCGTCACAGCCATTGGTCCGTTCGACAGTCGACACTCCTCGATTCGCAGCCAGTCCGAGCGATTGCAGAAGATGCTGCGCACAGAGAACGTGCTTGATCAACGCGGTCTGTTGGACACCACAGCATTTCAACAGCAGTCGGATTCGGTGCGATGGAAGGTGTTCGACGGAATCCGTGCCATCTCTGACGTTGATACAGCGGCTGCTGTACAGCTACTGCAGCGCTACGGCGTACAGGCTACGGTAGATGCCACCACTCGTGCCGTGCAGTTTGCCGGCATGGGCACTGTTCCGGAATGGAAGAGCACCGAGGGCGGACGCTACTGGAGTTTCCCTACGAATGAGGCAACGGCGATCCGGTTGCAAGGGGCTTCGGAAGTGTATGCCGTACGCGTGACCAACAGTAACCGTGATACAACCGTGGTCATCCCACTTGGCGATACGACACGTGCAACCTCTCTACGGATCGCTCCAAAGAGTACCATCCTGACGATCTACGATCAGGGCCGTCCAGTGGACAGGATCGACATGTCTGCTGTAGCGAGTCAACGCGACGTCCTGTCCGACGCGGGCCTGTTCCGCGCCGTGATCCTGAGTGGCGAGGTGACTCCCACGTTTGTCGCGAGCTTGGAGATCGTGTTGGTTGATCTACGGCCGAAGCCCCAGAGCATCCAACAGTAGCGCACTCTGTTCCTTTTCGTGGACCTTTGCCGACCCCGTTGCCGGGCTGGCAGCTGCGGATCGTCCAGCATAACGCAGCGTCTGTGACGGTGCAAGAATGCTCTGCAGGTACTCCTGGACCATAAACCAGGCTCCCATGTTCCGAGGCTCTT
>JAURGP010000071.1 GCA_030833725.1 Candidatus Kapaibacterium sp.
GTTGGTGTTGGTGTTGGTGTTGGTGTTGGTGTTGGTGTTGGTGTTGGTGTTGGTGTTGGTGTTGGTGTTGGAGAGCCAACAACTGTGATATCCCCTAGTACTACATAAGTTGCTCCATTTGAAGTAAGGAATGTCAGTGCGCCTAAACTATATTTTCCAGTCGTATCTCTAGCTTCCGCTGCAATCGTGTAAGTCCCAGTCTGAAATGTGACGGGAAGAGTTATGCTCCCTGAATATATTCCATCCTTTGAAGTACCGCTAGCAAGTTTTGCGCCTGTTCCTATCAATGTCTCTGTATTCCGGAAAATAAAAAAGCCCGCAGAAGAGACAGCTACATCATCTGTTGCTTTGAAAGATACAGAAATAGTTCCACCAGGTTCCACTGAAGGAGAAAAAGACCCCGATCCTGATACAACGACTGGCCTCTCGGTGTCAGTTTCAGCCGAAGAAGATTCCTGAACTACCAATATGACAAGACAAGCAATAAGAATTACCCAAGTCTTTGGGTTCTGCCTCATTGTAGAATCTTACTAACAAAAAAGCATAAGAGGTTTTAAATTGAATCCAAACTAATCGTCTTGCGCGCCCGTAGGGATTCGAACCCCAAACCTTCTGATCCGTAGTTTTTCTTGTTCTAGGGCTTGTAAGATGGCGTTCAATTCTATGGAGGTAAATATGGGAATCGACATTCCAACACCTGCTCTCATTGGGCTTCAGATTCTATTGATTTTAGTTCTCGGGTTAATAATTAGATTCGGAGTTAATCGATCGCTTCGATTATTCATCAAACGGGTTGTTGCACTCCGCACAGACGGAAATGGTGTAGAGGAATCACCGCGTCGTTCATTGAGAGCAGATACTTTAATTCAACTCGCCCAC
>JAURGP010000072.1 GCA_030833725.1 Candidatus Kapaibacterium sp.
GCTACAGAGGCATAACTGGTACCTTGTGACAGAATCGAACTGCCGTGTCCCACTTGTAAGGAGGGCATTCTACCATTAAATTAACAAGGCATTACATTGGCACCCCGACCAGGATTCGAACCTAGGCCAACTGAGTCAAAGTCAGTTGTGCTACCATTACACCATCAGGGAACAAAATTGGCGTCCTATAAGAGAATCGAACTCTTCTTTCCGGGTTGAAGGCCCAGCGGTCTAACCACTAACCTAATAGGACATTAACTGGTCTGGGTGGCAGGATTCGAACCTGCGACCTCCGACTTCCAAGGCCGGCCGTCTGACCTGACTGACATTACACCCAGTTAAAATTGGTGCCGCCTCGTGGGATCGAACCACGTTCCGACGCTCTTCAGGCGCCTGCTATGACCACATCAGCTAAAGCGGCAAATTGGTGGAGACCGAGGAAATCGAATCCTTCTAGTCACGATGCTTGCAAGGCAACGCCGTACCCCAGTACTGTCCCCATTGTTTGGCAGTGAGTGTGGGATTCGAACCCACGGCCCGTATTTCTACGAACTTCAGTTTAGCAAACTAACGGCATAAGCCTCTCGCCCAACTCACTATAAATTTGGTGCTCCGTTGAGGAATCGAACCCCATTCTGACGCTTACAAGGCGCCTGCATCGCCAGCAATGCTTACAGAGCAAATTGGTACACCGTACGGGAATCGAACCCGTCTCTTCGGCTTGAAGGGCCGAGGACCTACCCAGAAGTCCAACGGTGTGTAGTTTGGTAGTTCCTGTAGGATTCGAACCTACATGAGTCGCTAATCGGGCAACCATCTTACCATTAGATGAAAGAAC
>JAURGP010000073.1 GCA_030833725.1 Candidatus Kapaibacterium sp.
GATTAAATAAAATTGTTTCAATTTTATCAGTTTTTGTATGACCTAAATAAATTGAATTTAATTTGACTAAATTTACAGTTCGTTTAAAAATTCGATGGCGCCATAATCGTTGTTTGGTTTCAGTTTGTAAAGTATTAATTGGACAACTAACAATTAAATTACTATTTACTAAATAACTAATTTTAAAACCTTCTCGAAGAATATAAAAATTATTTGTTTGATAAAAATGATTGCAATGTAGTAAATGGATTGAATGTTTTAATGTTTGTTGAATATAAAACAAAATAAATAAAAGACTAATAGAATCTTGTCCAAATGAAACTGCAATTAATTTCTTTTTATCTGAATAACTTTGTGTATATATCTGATATACTCTATATACAAAATCCAATTGCATTTACATTAATGTTGGGCACTTTGCCAGGAACCAGGCTTGAACTGGTGACACGAGGATTTTCAGTCCTCTGCTCTACCAACTGAGCTATCCCGGCTGAAATATTTTAAATAATTATAGCATAAAGACTTTTTATAGACAAGCTATAGGTTCAATAAATAAATTTATTTATAAAAATGATTAAAATCATCCAATTATTAAGTGGAGTATTAATTTTATTAATTGTAATTCCACAAACACCTACTGAAAATATTGTATTACGAAAATTTAATGAAACAGGTTTTTTTTCAAACTATAAAAATGCAAAAAAATTTGTTGATGTTTTAACTTGGTCGTTAATTTTTATTTTTCTTACATTAACATTTGTATTAAATTTTGTATAGAAGATTATTCTGGGGTAGAAGG
>JAURGP010000074.1:0-507 GCA_030833725.1 Candidatus Kapaibacterium sp.
TTTGTAGGCCACAAGCTCTTGCGCTGGCTCACTCCGCTACTGGTTTTGGGCGGAATCCTACTCGGTCTGGGCCCCGGCCCCGAATGGTCTGAGCTGGGCCAACGCGTCTGGCTGCTGTTCACGGCCTTGGTCGGCTATACCCTATTGCTTCGCGCAGGGTTGGCAGCGGCACTCAATCACGTCCCCGGACTGCGCACCCTGCACCACCTTTTGCTGATGAACTTGGCGCTGGCGCTCGGCTTCGTTCGCTACCTTCGCGGCGGAACTTCTGGCATTTGGGAGCCCACCCCACGAACACATGGATAATTTTTCGCTTTCAAGCATCGAAGACGCGCTAGACGACCTGCGCGCCGGCAAAATGGTCATTGTGGTCGACGACGAAGACCGCGAGAACGAGGGCGACTTGGTGGCGCTGGCCGAGGGAATTACCCCTGAAACCGTGAATTTTATGGCCACGCATGCGCGAGGCCTCATCTGCGTTCCGCTGGTGGACCAGCGCTGCGACGA
>JAURGP010000074.1:517-795 GCA_030833725.1 Candidatus Kapaibacterium sp.
TTCACGCCATGGTCGACCGCAATACGGATCCCCATGGTACCGCATTCACCGTCAGCGTCGACCTCGAAGGCGAAGGTGTCACGACCGGAATCTCTGCGCACGACCGCGCCAAAACGATCAATGCACTGACTCGCCCCGGCGTTCAAGCCAGCGACTTTCGGCGCCCAGGCCACATCTTTCCGCTTCGAGCCCGTCCAGGGGGCGTACTCCGTCGCGCCGGCCACACTGAGGCCGCCATTGACCTAGCCCGATTGGCGGGCAGCCGCCCTGCAGGCGTA
>JAURGP010000075.1 GCA_030833725.1 Candidatus Kapaibacterium sp.
CGATGGGACTCGAACCCACAACAACCTGCTTGGAAGGCAGGGACTCTAGCCATTGAGCTACGCTCGCAAGTCCGCCAGGTAGGACTTGAACCTACACATCTTCGGTATATAAGACCGCTGCCTTCACCATTTGGCCACTGGCGGATAATGCCTCCACTAGGATTCGAACCTAGACCTAAAAGATTAAAAGTCTCTTGTGCTAACCGTTGACACCATGGGTGCTTACCACATGCTCCGAGTCGGACTCGAACCGACAAGCTTTTGGCGAGGGATTTTAAGTCCCTTGTGTTTACCGATTTCACCATCGGAGCCTATACTTTAATATAACACAACCATTCTTACTTGTCAAGTGCATTCAGAGGGAGTCGAACCCACACGCCGTAAGGCGCCAGATCCTAAGTCTGGTGCGTCTGCCAATTCCGCCATGAATGCATTTCAATTATCAATCAGCTATTTCTTCTATATCTACAGGTCCGTAAAACACAATTTCACATTCAGAACATTCCCATCCTGCCTCTTCCGGATAGAATGTCGTGGCCTCCAGAAGTTTCTGTTCCTTCTTGGACAAATCCTCCACACCTAATCGGTCTGTCCAACAGCCATCATTTAGATTATGGTCCATTCTGCCATATGTGTCTGTGACCAATGCCTCACCTTCCTTCCATCCATTCTCACGTGGGTCTTCCTCCACCCAAACCTCACCCCAACGATACCAGGTGTTTTCTTCAAAGTAGATGCGTTTACCATTACCCAACACCTTCTCCCAAACGCATTGTTCACACACATCCTTTTT
>JAURGP010000076.1 GCA_030833725.1 Candidatus Kapaibacterium sp.
TAGAGCGTCGGTCTCCAAAACCGAATGTTGCAGGTTCGAGTCCTGTCATCTATGCAATATCCTGTCATAGCTCAATTGGTTAGAGTATTCTCCTGATACGGGAACGGTTCCTCGTTCGAGTCGAGGTGACAGGACAACAAAAAACAATTTGGAAATGTCAAAAACATTCCGTATATTAGTAGTGTTGAAAGTGAAATGCCACTTTAGCTCAGCTGGCCAGAGCAGCTGATTTGTAATCAGCAGGTCATCAGTTCAAATCTGATAAGTGGCTCAAATGGAGGAATCGCATAATGGTATTGCAGCTGTCTTGAAAACAGCCGACCGAAAGGTTGTGGGGGTTCGAGTCCCTCTTCCTCCGCCAAATGCCCGAATGGCGAAATTGGCAGACGCACCAGACTTAGGATCTGGCGTTGAAAGACGTGGGGGTTCAAGTCCCTCTTCGGGCACAACGGATATGTAGTGTATCCGTATTTCATCACAATGTATGGAGAAAAATGCATGAAGGCATTTATCTTTGCACTGGCTATGTTTTCACTAACTCTTGTTGGTTGTGAAAGCACCGAGACCGAAACTTCTGCCACAGATTCAACGGCAGTTGAAACACAGGCTCCAGTAGTTGATACGGTTGCAACACCAGATTCAACGTTGTAAGATCGTACTGGTCACGATGAGTGACCAGATGATGCGGGAGTAACTCAGTTGGTAGAGTCACAGCCTTCCAAGCTGTTGGTCGCGAGTTCGAGTCTCGTCTCCCGCTC
>JAURGP010000077.1 GCA_030833725.1 Candidatus Kapaibacterium sp.
TTCGTCGTCTAATGGCAGGATGCTTGGTTTTCAACCTTGAGGTGTGGGTTCGAGTCCTACCGAACGGGCATGTGTAACCCCGCAAAGAATGCGGGGTTTACCGAACGGGCCAGATCGAGAGAAAGCTCGATCAACTTAATGCTAATTATGGCACAGATTTATCTCTAAAAACGGTTTGACTACAGAAAAGAGATGTAAAAATTAAGATATAAAGATTTGCGATGATTTTTTCATCTACTCAGAGTAAAGGAGTTGGATAGAGCAGATTTACAGAACTATCTCTTTTTATATCCCTTGGGACACTTTGGATTGACCGCAGTTACTTTTTTAACACTCTTACCTTTAACGCAGGTAATAGTAGTTTTCTTAGCTACTGCTGCCTTAGTTGGGGTTGGTGCCGTAATTGTGGGAGTTGGAGATGGAGAAGCAACAGCTGATTCTGTGGGCGTTGGTGTTGGTGTTGGTGTTGGTGTTGGTGTTGGAGTTGGTGTTGGTGTTGGTGTTGGGGTCACCACTGCAGCAGGAGTAAATCTCAATACACCTCGCTTAACGATAAAGGTTTGTGATGGTCCACCTTGCGAGTAATAAATTCGAAATACATTTGGTGACACTTCATATCCAGTTGGATCTAAACCTTCTACTCCAGGTCCGGTAAGAATCTGCGGGGTGCTCCAACTCAAACCATCTTTAGAGGTGCTAAC
>JAURGP010000007.1 GCA_030833725.1 Candidatus Kapaibacterium sp.
TGCCGACTCACATGCCCCGTACTTCTTGATCAACGGTGCAAGACCCATGCGAAGTTGCATCGGTGGGACCTTCTGCAGGAAGTCAGCGCTGAACACCGTATCGAGTTTCTGTGGGGCGGAACCTCCCAATAGCGACGTTGCCTGATTCAAGCGCTGCAGCGTAGCCGTATGAGGCTGGGCCAGCGTGAATGCGGTCAGCGTCACGGTGAGAACGAGGATGCAGCAACGGTGTCTCATCCTGCAATCACATTCACCAGTTTGCCAGGCACCACTATCACCTTGCGTACTGTTTTCCCCTCGAGGTGCCGGCTCATCTGCTCATCTTGCAGAGCGAGGGACTCCAGCGCTGCCTGCTCGAGGTCAGCTGGAACGGTGATCTTGCTGCGGATCTTTGAGTTGACCTGCAGGACGATCTCGACCTCGGTTTCTACCAGCTTCGTTTCGTCCACCACTGGGAAGTCCGTCAGGTGGATGCTGGTGGTATGCCCTAACCGATGCCACAGCTCTTCGGTGATGTGCGGAGCAAAAGGTGCCAAGCATTGCAGGAACTGCTCAACGGCCACGCGTGGTCGTACCTCGGCCGACGTGCACTCATTCACGAACACCATGAACTGGGCAATCGCCGTGTTCAGACTCAGGGCGTCGATGTCTTCACGAGTTTTCTTGATGGTGGCATGCAGCACGCGATCCAGTTCGGGGGTAGGGGGCTCATCGCGCAGTGCCGCACTCAGAGTGCCGTGTTCGTCTACCACCAAGCGCCACACGCGATCCAAGAATCGCGAGATCCCTTCTACCCCCTTGGTGTTCCATGGCTTCGATGCTTCCAGCGGGCCCAGGAACATCTCGTACAAGCGCAGGGCATCGGCGCCCACCTGATCGATGACCACATCAGGACTGATCACATTGCCGAGTGACTTCGACATCTTCCTGCCATCCTCGCCGAGAATCAGGCCCTGATGGAACAACCGGCGTACCGGCTCGGACGTAGACACATGACCCAGGTCGAAGAGGACCTTGTGCCAGAAGCGGGCATACATCAGGTGCAGTACGGCATGCTCGGCTCCGCCAACGTAGAGGTCTACGCCATGCTGTCCCATCCAGAACTTCTCCCGCTCCGCCGAGGCAAAGCGATCACCATTCGTGGGATCACAATACCTCAAGAAGTACCAACACGAACCAGCCCACTGGGGCATGGTGTTCGTTTCTAAACGCGCATGCTTGCCAGTTTTTTCATCCGTGAAATTCACCCAGGAGTCGACGGTGCTCAGTGCGGACTCTACCGTACCCTTGGGATTGAAGTCGTCGACCGGTGGCAGGGTCAAGGGTAGTTCATCAAGATCGAGGGCACGCTTCGTGCCGTCGTCGAAGAACATGATCGGGATCGGCTCGCCCCAGTACCGCTGTCGCGAAAACAGCCAGTCGCGCAACTTGAACTGAATCCGTGCTCGGCCGATGCCCGTCTGTTCCAGCCATGCGATGATGGTTGTCTGCGCTTCCTCGGTGGATAGTCCGTCCAGCGACACACTGCTGTTCGATGACTGCATCGCCGTGCCATAGTCTGTGAGTGCGGCATCGGTGATCGTGCCGGGACCAACCACCTGGACGATGGGCAGGTCATAGCGTTTGGCAAAGTCGAAGTCGCGTTGATCATGACCCGGCACGGCCATGATGGCGCCTGTACCGTAATGAGCCAGAACGTAGTCGGCAATCCAGATGGGAATCTGCTCGCCCGTTGCTGGGTTGATGGCAAACGCTCCTGTTGGCACGCCGGACTTCATCTTGGCTAGTTCCGTTCGCTCGAGGTCGCTCTTGAGTGCGGCAGCATTGCGGTACTCTGTCACGGCAATGTGCTGTTCGTCGGTACAGATCGCAGCGACGAGCGGATGTTCTGGTGCAAGCACCATGTACGTTGCGCCAAACACGGTGTCGGGTCGGGTGGTAAACGCGCTGATCTTGGCATCGTGCCCGACCACGGTAAACGTGATCTCAGCCCCCTGCGACCGACCGATCCAGTTGCGCTGCATCTCGATGGTCGAAGCTGGCCAGTCTAGGAGGGACAGGTCGTCCAGTAGGCGTTGAGCATAGGCCGTAATGCGCATCATCCATTGCCGCATAGGTCGGCGCTCTACGGTATAGCCCTTGCCAACCCACTCGTCCACTTCCTCGTTGGCCAACACGGTGCCCAGTGCTTCGCACCAGTTCACGGGAATATTGGCAATGTAGGCCAAGCGGTGCTTGTCGATGTAGGCCTCACGCTCCAGCTCTGTTGTGAGATGCTCAGGAATCGGCAACTCGCTGATGGGTCGTGCGCGGTTGGCGGTGGTATCGAACCACGAGTTGTAGATCTGCAGGAACATCCATTGTGTCCACTTCACGTACGCTGGATCAGTCGTGTTCACCATCCGCGTCCAGTCGAAGTCGAAGCCAATGCGATTGAGCTGTCGTTTGAACGTTGCTACGTTGCGCTCCGTGATCTGGGCGGGATGGATGTTCTCCACCATGGCCTGGCGCTCCGTAGGTAGGCCGAAGGCGTCAAAGCCCATGGGGTGCAGCACGTTATAGCCACACATGCGCTTGAATCGGCTCACGATGTCGGTAGCAGTATAACCTTCCGGGTGGCCAATGTGTAGACCCGTTCCGGATGGGTAGGGAAACATGTCCAAGACGTAGTAGCGTGGCTTGGAGGCGTCCTCGATGACAGCATACGTGTGATGCTCGGCCCAGTACTGTTGCCAGCGGGTTTCGACGGTTGCAAAGGGATAATGCATGCTGCAAACTTAACTTGCGCGCTCCACCCATCGATGATCACACTGTTCGGAACACTGTCGTATGGAATACCGCAACCTTGGACGCGCTGGCGTCAAGATTTCTCGCCTCACCCTCGGCACCATGAACTTCGGCCCGTGGCAGGACGAAGCAGCGTCGTTTGCCGTGATGGATCGTGCCCTGGAGCACGGCATCAACTTCTTCGACACGGCCAATGTCTATGGATTCGATAAGGGTAAGGGGCTTACCGAGGAAATCATCGGCCGATGGTTTACTCAGGGCGGCGGTCGTAGGGAGAGCGTAGTGCTGGCCACGAAGCTCTACGGCTCCATGAGCGATAACATCAACGATCGCGGCAACTCGGCCTACAACATCCGCCGGGCCGTCGAGGCCTCGCTGCGCCGAATGCAGACCGACCACATCGATCTGATCCAGATGCACCACATCGATCGCTCCACGCCGTGGGAAGAGGTGTGGCAGGCCATGGATCAGCTCATCGGCGAGGGGAAGATTACCTACGTGGGCTCCAGCAACTTTGCCGCCTGGAACATTGCCATGGCCAACGAGCGTGCTGCACAGCGCCATATGCTGGGGCTGGTAAGCGAGCAGAGCGTGTACTCCCTGCGCAACCGTCACATCGAGCTGGAAGTGATTCCCGCCAGCAAGGCCTATGGCATGGCGGTGCTGCCCTGGAGTCCTCTGGCAGGGGGCTTGCTGGCCGGCATCTACAGCACCGACGACTCCGTTCGCCGCAAGCGTCCGGCTCTCCTAGAATCCGCCGAGAAACTCCGTCCTCAGATCGAAGCCTACGAAGAGTTATGCCGCTCGATCAACGTGGACTACGCCGACGTAGCCCTAGCATGGATCCTCCAGCGCGACGGCGTGACCAGCCCGATCATCGGCCCGCGCACGATCGAACAGCTGGACCAGAACGTCGCCTGCCTAGACATCACGCTCAGCGACGACACACTTGCCAAGCTCGACGAGATCTGGCCGGGACCGGGCAACCAGGCACCCGAAGCCTATGCGTGGTAACACGACGTGGGATACGTAACGCCAACGCTCAGGCTTAAAACCGCCAGCGCATCGTGCCGAGCACGGCGGAGACGATGGGGCGGTCGGAGATCACGAAGGTGATTAGGTCGCGAGAGGAAACGCCGATTTCCCAGTGGTTGTCCAGGAGGCTAAACATGATGCTTGCTGGGGCGAATAGGCCCATGTTGCCACCGGTGCCAAGCCCCATACCCAGCTTGAGCCAGGTCACAGGGAACCAATCCAGGCCGGCGCTTACGAGAGGTTCACCCAGGGAGCCGGCGACGGTGTTTACCGGGAAGATGGCATCGGCGCCGAAGGTCAGTCGGGAGTTGTAGCGATAGGAGGTGCCCAGACGCAGGCGCGTGGGCAGAGCCGTGGTGGCGCTGGCCAGGCCATCCCAGCTAAAGAAGTTGCCTTCACCCGTCACACCCTGCGCTTCGTTAAAGAAGTTGAAGGAGCGAAAGCCCGTGGACGTGAGGCCATTGAGGATGGTATCGCGGGCTGTGAACACGTTGCCATTCCATTGGATGGCACCGATGTCGATGACACTCACCGCGAACGAGAATCCTGGGGACGTGACCGTGATGCCCACATCTACGCCGATACCATCGCCTACGGGAACAAAGGCATTGCCGGGGATGAAGGACGGCGACGTTGCCTTACCGTAGTCGATGCCGAAGGCAGGTGTAATGGACGACTGCGCCCGCAGCTGTCCGTCCTGGACGCGGGCATCGAGGTAGGCAAAGCCCTGGAGCAGCTTCACACCGGCACCAACGTGGGCGCGCACCTCGCCAAGGCGCAACACTTGGACGCCGTAGGACAAGCCAAACTCGCGAAACCACACCGTGGACAGCTCCGTACCGGCGAAGAGCTCGGAAAACCGCTTCGGGTTCTTGGCATAGGCCACGGTATCACCGCGGAAGTTCACGGCCAGCGAGTCGAAGTAGTCAAATCTGCGCCCTTGAAAGGCCACACGCGAGGCAGCCTCGTTAAAGACAAAGGTGCCACTGATGCGCTCCCTCCACGTGGCAGCAAGTCCGCCCCACGTGTCCTGGTAGGAGATCCCAGCTACCAGCATGTCCACGCTGAAACGCAGGCCACGATCGGCAAAGTCGCGTGCAACGCGAATCTGGTCGGCGTCGGTAAACGAACCCGACGACGTCTGGGTGATCACATCCATGATTCCCTGGCGATTCAGGGCATCGCTATGTAGGGCAAGTCCGCCTTCGGCAATCGAGAAGGCCAGTTGCCGCTTGCGCACAGCTCGTCCGGGCTTCAGCGGCTCGGAGAGCATGTAGATTTCTTCCTGCGGGATGAAACCCAAGTTCGCTGGATTGACGCCAGCGGCTTGGTAGTCGCTGACAACCGTCGTGAGGAATGAGGCAAAGCCAATTCGTGAGAAGTCCGATGACTCGGTCTGTGCAGCAACGCGTACTGCCGACGTGGCAGTCATCAGGAGCAACCAGCATCGTAGATACGGATACCTCACAAGAGCGCTTCAATCTGTTCGGCAATGCGAACGGCTTCGGCACCCTCGCGCAGCGTCACAGCTGCTGGCACTCCCGACGTCATACTCTCGATAAATGACCGCTGTTCCTCGGCAATGGCATTGACGGGCTCAACAGCTGGCGTTTCCATCAGGATCTGTTTGTCGACCAGGCGAAACATCTCCATCGCTCCCGCACCGAGGTCCAAGGAGATGTACGTGTCCTTCTGGAAGATCCGAAGCTTCCGCATCGGCTTAGCAGAGATTCGACTGGCCGTGAGGTTAGCTACGCAGCCGTTGGCAAACGTCAGCCGCGCATTACAAATGTCCGGTGTGTCTGTCAGCACCGCCACACCCGTTGCCTGAATCGCGACAATCTCGCTCTTGGTGAGCCAGAGCAGCAGATCGATGTCGTGAATCATGAGGTCGTGTACCACACTCACATCAATGGCTCGCGGTTTGAATGGTGCCAGTCGGTGCCCCTCGATAAACTTCGGTTCGATGTTGTAGGGGGCGATGGCACGCACCGCGGGATTGAAGCGCTCGACGTGACCAACCTGCACCACCCGATCCACGGTGGCGGCTGCGGCCATCAGCTCGATGGATTCGTCGTAGGTAGCCGTCACCGGCTTTTCGATGAAGGTGTGAAAGCCCCGTTCCAGACTGCGAAGCGTCAGAGCGTGGTGGTAGGTCGTCGGAGCGGCAATAATCACTCCGTCCACGTCCGGCAGGGCGTCAAGGTGGGCATACCACGGCACTCCGTGGAGCTCGGCAACGGCGCGTCCCTGAGCTTCGTTCGGATCCACGATGCCAGCTAAGGTAGCATCTGTGCGCTGGGCAAGAAGTTTGGCGTGGATCGAGCCGAGATGACCGGCACCCACGATAGCTATGGAACTACTCATGACACAAAACTACCATGGTCACCGTTCATCAGAACCACCATCAGAACCACCATCAGAACCACTACGAGGATGGGCCTTCTGATAGGCCTCCTTCAAGCGCTCCACGCTGACGTGAGTGTATACCTGTGTGGTGCGTAGTGAAGCATGTCCCAGCATCTCACTCACAGCCGTCAAGTCAGCACCGTTATCTAAGAGATGCGTGGCAAAGGAATGTCGGAGCACGTGTGGACTTTTGCGCTCAGTTTCCGTGAGGGGGCCCAAGGCACGTCGCACAATCGTGTAGGCTGTTTGTGGGCTGAGACGGCCACCGGACCGGCCAAGGAACAAGGCCGGTGGCGACTGCGGAGTTGCCAGCGCTGCTCGGTGGACCAACCACGTGGTAAGGGCCTCCACGGCGGCCGTAGTCAGCGGCACAATCCGCTCCTTGTTGCGCTTTCCCAACACGCGTACGCGTTGGTCTGCGAGTCGGATCGTATCCACGTCTAACTGCAGTGCCTCACTGATGCGCAGTCCACTGCCGTAGAGCAGCTCACACAGTGCATGGTCGCGCGCACCCATGGGTGTGGAGGTGTCGAAGGCCTGGGCCAAGGCGACAGCCTCGTGATGTTGCAGAAACGAGGGGAGCGTCTTTTCCAGTCGCGGAGTTGAGATCACAGCCAAGGGTGATACCATCACCACCTCGGACCGTACGAGGTAGGTAAACAGCGCGCGCAGTGCGGCAACCTTCATGCGAATAGATCGGCGCGACAACCCACGGTCGTGAAGCCAGCCAAGAAACGGACGAATCTCCGCCTCGGTAAGGTCGGCCACACTCATGGCCGACGGGGCCACATCGTAGATGCTTTGCACAAAGCTTGAGAACTGTTCCAAGGCAATGCGGTAGGCCGTGATGGTATGGGCGCTGGCACCCTTCTCTGCATCTAAGGCGCGCAGAAACTCATCGATGGCAGAACTCAGGTTCATGCCAGAAGTTAGGGTTATCTTTGCCACCGTGCTACACATACGTAACTACATCAACGGTGGCTTCCACGATCCTGTTGGAGGTGAGTGGATTACCAACGTCGATCCATCGACGGGCGAGACGTATTCGCTGGTGGCCCGCAGTTCTGCTCAGGACGTCGCCATCGCCGTAGATGCAGCCCGTGCCGCCTTTCCGTCCTGGTCTGCCTTGACGGCACAGCAGCGTTCGAAGATCCTCCTTGCCGTTTCCCAAAAGATCGGTGAGCACCTGGACGATCTGGCCTTGGCCGAGAGCGTCGATAACGGCAAACCGCTGTGGCTGGCCAAGGCCGTGGATATTCCACGGGCCGAGTCAAACATGGCCTTCTTTGCTACCGAAATCCTGCACACCGAAACGTCGGCTCACCATACCGATGAGCACACCATCAACTATACGGTCCGGTCGCCCTTGGGTGTGGTGGGATGTATCTCGCCGTGGAACCTGCCACTGTACTTGTTCACGTGGAAGATTGCTCCAGCCCTCGCTGCCGGTAACACTGTGGTGGCCAAGCCGAGTGAGCTCACGCCCATGACGGCCTTTCTGCTGGCGCAGATCTGTTCGGATGCCGGGTTGCCTTCGGGAGTGCTGAACATCGTCCACGGTTACGGTCATGAGTGTGGTGCGGCCATTGTCGAGCATCCGTTGGTGAAGGCCATCTCGTTTACGGGTGGCACAAGCACAGGAGCGACGATTGCCCGCACGGCTGCTCCGATGTTTAAGAAACTCTCGTTGGAGCTGGGAGGTAAGAATCCCACGATTGTGTTCGGTGATGTGGACGTCGAGGCAACGGCCAAGCAGGTCGCACGGGCCTCGTTCACCAACCAAGGGGAAATCTGCCTGTGTGGGTCACGCATCTTTGTGGATGCGTCGATCTACGACCGTTTTGTTGCCGCGCTGGTAGCGGAAGCGGAGCGGTTTACCGTAGGAGATCCTCTCGAGCCTACCTCGAAGATGGGAGCCTTGGTCAGTCAGGCACACATGGAAAAAGTGCTGGACTACATCGCACTGGCTCAGCAAGAGGGTGGTCGGATCCTGACGGGTGGCCATCGCATCACCCTGCAAGGACGCTGTGCAGGGGGCTTTTTTGTTGCGCCCACGTTGATCGAGGGAGTAGATACCTCCTGCCGCGTGAATCAGGAAGAGATCTTTGGACCGGTGGCAACTGTCATCCCGTTTTCGAGTGAAGACGAAGCGCTTGCGGGAGCCAACAGTACGATGTATGGTTTGGCAGCTAGTGTCTGGACCAACGACGTCTCGCGTGCTCACCGTGTGGCGCACCGGCTGGAGAGCGGTATCGTGTGGGTCAATAGCTGGCTCGTCCGCGATTTGCGCACGCCGTTCGGTGGCGTCAAGTCCAGTGGTGTGGGCCGTGAAGGTGGTGTGGAAGCGCTGCGTTTCTTTACCGAGCCCAAGAACATTTGCATTCAATTCTAGGCCGTTACTAAGCTGTCTCTAGGCTATCGTGTTATGGAAAAGATCGTTCTGAACTCCCATCGTGCGCCAGATCCTGTGGGTGCCTATCCGCACGCTCGTCGCGTGGGCAATCTACTCTTCCTCTCCGGCGTAGGGCCGCGAGAGAAGGGGAGCACGGCGATTCCGGGAGTGACAATGTCCGCCGACGGAACCATTGCGGACTACGACATTGCCGTCCAGTGCGAGTCGGTGTTTCGGAACGTGCGCTACATCCTGGAGGATGCCGGGTCGTCCTGGGAGAACATCGTGGATGTTACCGTATACCTTACGAACATGAAGGCCGACTTCCCAACATACAATCGCTTGTATGCCGAGTATTTCAAGGGTGTGGATGCCTGCAGAACGACGATGGAAATCAACGCTTTGCCCACTCCCATTGCCATTGAATTGAAGGTCATCGCTACGATATGAGAATCCTTCTGTGTCTGCTGATCGCGATTGCCGGGAACGTCATCGCCCAGCCTCGCATCTCCTACCTGACACCCGACGTGGGTACCACACGGTGGGCAACGTATGTCGAGATCATCGGCCCGTACGACGTACCCGGTGTGTATGGTTCGGCGCTCTTCTCCATGAACAACCCTGGGGATGCCTTACGCGTGCGGTGCGCGCGACCTGCCGATACAGCTACGATCACGATCGGTCCATTGGTGGTGAGCTGGGATGGTCGCATGATCAGCACCATGATCTTTGTGTCGCCCCTTGCCCAACCCAACAGCGATCGGTGGCAGGATCTGCGCTCGGAGTTCCGTATTCCCATCGTCGTAGAATTCAACGGCAGCGTGTCGCAGCCCGATACCTTCTATGTGGTGCGACCCTTTACGATCGGGGATCTGGCGAACAACCCAGACCGTGTGTTTGGAGAGGGATCGCTTGGCCGGCGATCACCTCGCGGTGCGATGATCATCGATAGTGCCATCTTGGCGGCCACGGCGGCCTACACCATCTCCCTTGTTGATCCGGATTCGCGCACGCCGGGAAACCAGGCCTACCTGCCATTTACGCTGATTGCACTGGGCGACATTCGAGGACGCAATGGTTCGCAGATCCGTGCAGATGCCGACGGCCCCAACGGCGGCCCCGGTGGCGGTGGCGGAGGCGGCGGCTACGCGAATTACAACCTGCTCAGTAACGAACGCGGCGAGCCCGGAGGCAATGGCTTCACGGGTGGTGGGCCGGGAGGGTACAACAACTCCGGTATCCCCGGAGCCCAGCCGAGTTCGAAGCGTCGACCGGGTGCGGGATCTGGGGAAACCCTGGCCGAAGCCAACACCAACACCTTCGGAAGCCGAGCGTTGAACGGCCTTCCCGGTGGTGAGTCCACGACGTCCCATGAAAATGCTGGCGGTGGTACCGGACATCCGTTTGGTCTGTCGGGTACGGCTTGTGCAGAGCGCACGTCGTGTGATCCCTCCGGCGGGTTTGGAGGGGGCTCCGGGTCGCGCGAGGCACAGCGTGGCGGGGGCGGTGGTTTTGGTACAGATGGCACGTCGGAGCGCGACCGCCAGAATGGTGGTCGTGCCCACGGGAACAAAGCTCTCGTACCACTGGCGGGGGGATCAGGTGGAGCATCCGGAAATCCGGATGGATTCAACGAATCAAGCACTGGTGGCGGCGGCGGTGGTGCCATCGCCATCCATGGACGGATGCTGGCCAACTTCGACGTGTACGCCCTCGGAGCCGCTGCATCCACGAGCAAGGACATCAACGGCGGCGCCGGTTCCGGCGGTGGTGTGATTCTCGGTATGCGCTTCGACAATGCCGCAGCAGGGTTTGTCTCGGCACAAGTGGGATCTCGCACCGGGAGTCAGGTGCTGGAAGGGGGCCGAGGCAGAGCGCGGTACGATGCGCGCGTTGGTCCTAGTGACACGTATTACCGGGGGCCCCTTACCGACACGCTCACCTACACCCTGTTGGATATGCCGTTGAGTGGTCACGGCGACGGTTCGATTCTGGACGTCTACGTGAAGCCGGAGCGCGGACCATGGCGCTTGCTCGACTCCATTCAGAGTGATCGGCTTGTGTCGTGGAGGGCCAAGGTTCGGCTGCCGCGCGGCGACACGCTGTACTACGTGGCTGTGGCTCAGAGATACCCTTCTCCCACACAGACGAACTACACGTACGATCCGCATTTGGTGTTCTCCCAGTCGGCGTGGAACATCGTGGATCTGTTCGGTCCCTCGATCATCGACGCACCGACGTCGCTGAACATGGGAGTGTACCGATGCCAGAGCGTTGAGCAGACGGAAACGATCGTGATCCGAAACGACGGTGACTCACCCCTGGAGATCGCTGAGGCAAACTGGGCGGGTGCTCCAGGATTCCGTATCGTGTCGCCGACGGTCTTTCCCGATTCCGTTCCTGTTGGAGGATCGAAGCAGTACGTGATTGGCTACATGGCCCCTGATGGCACAAGCGGCCCACAGGTAGGCCAGCTCCTGCTTACCCATGATGATACCACCCAGGCTGGGACCAAGAATCCGTGGCGCGTGGATGTGTCGGTGGACGTGCGCATGGCCGACCTTGAGTATCGCTGGCGCGGAATCTCCGCCGACACGATCAACCTTGGAACGCTCTGCGTTGGTGCGGCGGTTGCTGATGAGATTACGGTGACCAACATCGGTACTGATGCCACATTGTTGGTGAGGTACGTCACGACCGATGCCTCGCTGCTGGAAGTGGCCGCCAATCTGCCGTTTACGGTGAATCCGTCACTCAGTAGAAACCTCGGTTTGACGCTGACAGCCAAGCGTATTGGCCCGGCGGTGGTGGCAACGCTGCTCTATGTGGATCAATGTCCGGAGCCGGATACGATCTGGCTGAGCTACGAAGGCGTGCAACCATTCTTGCGGCAGGTAGGTGATGGACAGTTTGGTGATGTGTCCATCGGCAGCTCGCGCACGCTCACCATCGAGCTCCGAAACGATGGTACCAGTGATGCCGATCTCTCGGCGCCACCGACACTACCAGCCCCTTTCCGCATCGTCTCTGTGGTTCCAGCTCTGCCTTCGATTGTCAAACCTGGTAACTCCGTGTTGGTGACCGTAGAGTACACACCAACCACGACGGACGAACACACGGCCATTCTGCGATTGGAAACCATTGCCTACCGGCGATCCTGTGCCGACACGACCGTGATCCTACTGGCAGGAAGAGGCGTCCGCACCGAAGTGGTCATCGAACCCACCGTGCTGAGTTTCAAGCCAACGGGTTCCTGCGGCAGTGATACACTTTCGGCAATGGTGCGCAACACCGGCAGTACACCAGTGCGGGTGATCTATCCGGCTTTCATCAATGGCGTAGATGCCGCTGACTTCGCCATCGTGCAACAGCCGGTAAGCGATACCACGTTACCAGCTGGCGGTAGTGCTACCTACGAGGTCGCCTTTGCCCCAGTGCCTGGATCAAATGCTCAGCGTACGGGATCGCTTCACGTGCGCACCGATCAGACTGCCGTGCCAGAGGTGGTGACGCGACTGGCGGGTTCACATGTCCGGCTACAGGTAGATGGGCCAACCGTGATTGATCTGGGACTCCTGCAGAGTGGCGCGGCGGAACAGCGAACGGTGCCATACACGAATACGTCTGGTGGTCGAATCACCGTGAGCAACCTTCGCTCAACGCGGCCGGCTGAACTGCAGGCATCACCAACAGCCTTTGTCTTCGACGACGGCGCCATCCAGGATCTCCTGATCGAGGTAACGCCTCTTGTGGAGGGGGCCTACCAGGATACGATCGTGATGGTTGCCTCGGAACCGTGCCCAGACTCCGTCGCGATTGTGGTGCGCTGGACCGTGGAAGCAGCAGAACTGGGTGTGCAGAACGTACTGGACTTTGGTACGCTCTCTACGTGCGAATCGGCCCGCGACACGATGACCATTGCCAACACCAGTGCGTTTCCGGTAGAGTTGGTGGATGCCGTCATCACCGGCGCTGATGCGGCGTTGTTCACGATCGTCAATCCAGCTGCTGTTACGAATGCGTCGCTGGCCGCCGGGCAAACGGTGGACGTGATCGTCGACTTTACTCCACAGGGCGGAACTGATGGACTCAAATCTGCTATCCTCACTACCCGTGCTCGTCTGAACACAAAGCTCACCAGCTTCACAACTCGACTGGAAGGAATTCGCCAGACGGCCTTCCCATCAACGCCGGGCGTCGTCGCATTCGGCAACGTTGACGTGCTTTCTAGCAGTGTCCTCACAACGTCCGTAGTGAATACGAGTACACTTCCCGTGCGCGTGCGATCGGTTCGGATGCAGCAGACGCCGTCAGTATTCTCGCCCGCAGCAGCTGCCCTCCCGAGAGTGCTGGCACCGGGCGAACGCCTAGACATCATCGTCACGTTTACGCCCACGGATGCGCGGTTCTTTGCCGACAGTATCCTCGTAGAAGTAGATCAGCCGTGTTCAGATGTGCGACCGATTCCGGTGTACGGTACCGGTCGGTTGAATGTCGAGTTCAGCCTGGTGTTGCCGGAGGTGGTGATCGATCCCACCAACGACAACGTCGTCCTACCTGTGCGTGGAAGAATTGCCACCGGTACGGCCGAAACGGCACAGACGTCGCTAGATGTGCTGATCACGTATGAGTCGCCGTTGTTCGTAGCCCAGCAGATTGTGCCTGGAACTATCGTTCGTCACGAAGTCATAGGTGGGCGCACCCAGTTGGAAGTAAACATTCCTGCTACGACCATTTCGAAAACCGATGGCGTGGTCTTCGAGATTCATGGTCAGGGGACATTAGGGTCGATCGACTCCACGGACCTCACCTTCGAGCGGGCGGTGGCCAGCGCTGAAGGCACAACGCCGAAAGTGCGCACCAGTAACGGCTGGTTGAAGACCGAACTCTGTGAGGCAGGCGGCGATCGTCTGATCACGCGCGCTGGATCGCTGGCCATCGTAGCATCGCCAACGCCCGCGTCGGACGACCTCATCCTTACCGTAAGCCTGTACGAGAAAGGACTGCACGATGTGCAGATGATCGATGCCACTGGAACGGTGGTCGATCGGTGGTCGTGGATGAATGACGGCCCGACAACAAGTACATTCACCATTCCTGTGCAGAATCTTGGCTCTGGTACCTACCGGGTGATTCTTCGCACACCAACACGCCAGCGCAGTGTTCCTGCTGTGGTGATTCACTAAGCCGAGTCTTTCGACGATCCATTTCGACGACCCATTTCGACGATCTATGATGCTAATACGTACTGTTCTTGTCTTTGCGATCCTTGTTGGGCTTGGCTTCTCGTCCGCCACAGCGCAGCAGTCCTCGATCATTGATGCCGAGTCGGGCAGGACAGAGTACCTGCGCTGGTTCGTAGGGGGCTATGGTGGCCTGGGGGCCAATCTGCACTCAGCACAGTTCGGGGCGTTGCCAGGCTATGCGTCGTGTTGCGACGAGTTTGGTTCGCAGCTTATGCTGGCACCCAACGCAGGATTGATCATCGAGTTTCCACTGGCAACGGATTTGCGTCTTCAACTCCGCGCGGGCTATACGGCGCAGGGTGGTATGCTTCAACGCAGTGAGGTCATCGGGAACGAACCGGTCCTCAGCGACGGCCCGATCCCTACCACCGAGCGCCGTGACGTGACGGTGGATCATACGTTGGAAGCCGGTCTGAGTATGGTCACGCTAGAGCCTACCGTGGACTACAATCTTACCAGTGGTCTGTGGGTATCCGGTGGCGTCCGAGCGGGATACCTGCTCGATACGGACTTTTCCCAGTCGGAGAAACTGATCTCACCGGACGGATATACCTTCACCAACGGCAGCGCTCTGCGCAACGAGATTGCGGCAGGGATTCCTGATCCTGTGTCGGTGCAGTTGGCTGCCACTGCCGGTGTGCGGTACGAACTTCCATTGTCGGCACGGGCAACGCTGTCGCCCGAGGCACGCTACTATCTGCCCCTTACGGCCATCAGCTCGGCCGACTGGCGCGTACAGAGCATCTACGTTGGTGCTTCCGTGCGCGTGGGCATCTACACGCCCAATGAACGTCGCATTTTGCGAGACACCGTCATCGAGCGCGATACGATCCTAGTGTACAAGATCGGACTTGTTGCTGACTCCCTCTACCTGAGTGAGTCGTCGTCGTCCGAAGCAACCACGGACGAAGGCGATGTGCGTACGGTATCCACCACGATCACCGAGCTATGGGTACGCGCCCGACCCAAGCCATTTTCGCCAAGTCTCGCCGTGGACTTCCGTACCAGACTTTCCGGAAACGATCAGCCCCTTACCACCATTCGCATTCAGGAACTGGATGTGGTGGAGAGTTATCCGCTCTTGCCACAGATCTTCTTCGATTCGGCAGCCACGGATATTGCCACGACGGGGCAGTGGGTTCTTACACAGGAAGAAGCAAAGAAGTTCATTGCCAATGACCTTCAGCGTGATCAGCTACAGGTGTATTCTCAACTGCTGAACGTGATTGGATCACGCATGCAACGCGACCCCGAGGCCGTTTTGACCATTTTGGGTACCACCGATAACGTTGGTGCAGAGAAGGACAACCTGGGCATGGCCGAGGCTCGTGCTGCCAGCGTGCGCACGTACCTGCGCGACGTTTGGGGGATTCCGGAACAACGCCTCGTTGTGCGAAAGCGACTCGTGCCTGTCAATCATGCGAACCTAGAGTCGGCAGAGGGTCGGGCGGAGAACCGTCGGGTGGAATTGTCGTCGTCGTCACTGACCACGTTCGAGCCCGTAGAGTTTCGCGAGCGCGACGTGATCGTGACGCCAGCCACAGCATCGCTAGTACCCACGGTCACAAACGGTGAAGGGATTACGGCGTGGTCGGCGGAGATCGAACAAGGAGGACGTATCCTGGCGTCGGCTTCGGGTAGGGGAGTCCCGACGGAGCCCCTGGCCTGGGAATCTGGCCAGCAGGAAACAGCTCCGCGAACGGACAAGCCTGTCGTTGGTCTCCTGACCGTCGAAAACGTGCTCGGACAATCGGTGACGGTAGCCGACACGGCTACCATCGACTTCGTGTCCATGCAGTTGATGAAGTCGATGCAGGAGGGTGGCAAACGCATGGAGCGGTACTCGTTGATCGTATTCGACTACAACTCGGCGGAATTGAACCCCGCCAATCGCAAGGTAATGGACCAAGTGCGGTCACGTATTGAGCCAACGTCGAAGGTAACGATCCTTGGCTTTGCCGACCGGTCCGGTAATCCTGAATCTAACCGCAACTTGGCGCGTCGCCGGTGCATGGAAGCACAGAAAGCGCTGGGACTGTCCGATGATCGCGTGACGATTGTGCCGATAGGTTCCGATCGATTGATCTACGATAACGACACACCAATCGGCCGCTCGTACTCTCGAACGGTGCAGATCGAAGTGGAGACTCCAGTACGCGAATGATGGCGCTCCTACGATGGGTCGTTGCTCTGTTCATGATTGCGGCGATTGCGTCATGTACGGATCCGGGCATGCCCGAGGGCACATTCCGACCTGCAGCGGGTGGTAAGTTCTACGGTGGCATCTATCGCATCAATGAGACCGGTGAGCTCAGCTCGATGGATCCGGTTCGGATCAACGACGTCACGTCTGGCCACATCGCCGCGAACATCTACGACAACCTTGTCACGTTTGATCACAACCTGAATCTCCGCCCGGAGCTGGCAGACAGCTTCACGATCACTGGCAGCGGAATGCAGTACACGTACCATCTCCGCACCGATGTGTGGTTTCACGATGATCCGTGTTTCCCCGGTGGACAAGGGCGCAAACTCGTCGCCTCCGACGTGGTGTACTCGCTCACGCGCATCTGTGATGCCCGCACCGGCTCGAAGAATGCCGGTTACTTTCTGGACAAGGTGCAGGGGGCTCGCGAGTACTATGAGGCAACTGCTGCAGTTGTATCCGATGGAGTTCCGGCGCTCACAGGAGTGCGCGGATTCTTGGCTGTCAACGATTCGACGGTTCGTATCTCGTTGACTCAACCCTTCGCCCCCTTCGAGAATTATCCAGCACTTTCATCGATGGGGATTCATCCTCGTGAAGCGGTGGACTACTACGGCAGCGCTTTTGCGCAGCATCCTGTGGGTACCGGCCCCTTCCGATTCGTCCGTTGGCTGCCAGATCGCGAGGTGGTGCTGCAGCGTAATCCGAGGTACTGGCGCTCTGATGAGCACGGCAATCAGCTTCCACTCCTAGAAGGTGTGCGCTTCAGCTTCATCAAGGATGACAAGCTTCAGTTGCTGGAGTTCAAGGCGGGCAACCTTGAGGAATCGTATCGCATTCCCAATGAGTTCTTCGGCGACATTGTGAACAACCAGAAGCAACCCGTGGGCGACTATGCGCGCTTTGTGTTGCTGCACGTGCCGGCACTCAGCACGCAGTACTACGGCTTTCTGAATACCGACTCCGTGTTCAGAGACGCACGGGTTCGGCAGGCCTTCAACTTGGCTGTTGACCGACGCCGGATCATGCGGTACGTCTTACGAGGACAGGCGGCTGGACCTGCCGAACACGGCATCGTACCGTCCAGCATGCCGGGATATGCCCACGACTCCGTGCACGGCTATCGGTTTGAACCCGATCGTGCTCGGCAACTCCTTTCGGATGCAGGGTTCCCCGGTGGTGTGGGATTCCCTGCGGTAACCCTCCAGCTGAACGCTGGTGGTGGGCGCAACATGCAGATCGCCGAGGCAATCCAGGGGATGCTCAAGGAGCACCTCAACGTGAACGTTCGACTGCTGCAAGTGGAGTTCGCCCAGCATCTGGAGCGCATCGATGCCGGCAAGGCTCCGTTCTATCGGCTCGGGTGGGTGGCGGACTACCCTGATCCGGAGACGTTCCTCCAATTGTGGTACGGCAAACTGGTTCCTCCAAATGGGGCAATGAGTCCGATCAACTCTGTGCGTTACGTCAACCCGGCCTTTGATGCCGTCTTCGAGCAAGCCATCACAACTACGGACCGGGCCCAACGTATGCAGCTCTACCGGCAAGCCGAACAGATCGCCTTGGATGACGCACCGATGCTACTCATTCTTCATGATGAGGACTACCGGTTCCTTCAGCCGTATGTGCGCGACTATCCGCACAACGCCATGGACCGACTTCAACTTCACGGTGTCTGGTTCGATCGATCGTCGGAGTGATCGTCGGAGTGATCGTCAGAATCTGTCTCCAGATCCGGGATGTGATGAAACGCAATACGCATCGGAGCTGAGTGCTTTGCATTCCACGACGTTCCCATGTAGATGGTGTTCTTCCCGTACTTCGTGTTCAATTGATCGAGAGTGTCGTTCAGGCGCTCCCTCGCCGGACCGGTGTGATCGAAGAGTGGTAGGGGAGTGGCGTCACCATCAACGATCTTGGTAAACGCTACCGTAACCTTAAAGGGCTCGCCCTGACTCCACGGACAGGTCTCGAGCACCGATGTGAGAATCTGCGTGAGTTGGATCGTGTCGGCTGTGGGTGTGATGTCGAGGTCGGACTTCCATTTCTCTCCACTGCGGAAACGCACACTCACGTACAGGTTGCTCGTGTGCATGCCGTAGGATCGCAAGCGCATGGCCGCCTTCTGAAGTAATCGGTGTAGAACACCGGAAGCCCCCTCCCGACTCCGCAGTCCGGGCTCCATAACGTGTTGATGAGAGATACTGGATTTCTGCGTTTCGAGATGTGGAACGTGTTCGCCTCGCAAGCGGCGATACATCCGTTCGCCCTCGACACTGCCCCAGGCGCGGTGCAGCTCCGGTGCAGATGCCGTGCAGAGCTGCTCGACGGTGTAGATGCCGTTACGGTACAGCCGCTCGCCCATGCGTTTGCCAACGCCCACCAGATCACGCAGCTTCAACGGATACAGCACATAGGGCAGATCCGTCTGCTCAATCACCACCAAGCCATCCGGCTTTTGCATGTCGGAAGCCGTCTTGGCGAGGTAGTCGTTTGGGGCAATGCCAATGCTACAGCGTAGAGTGGATCCCACCTGTTCGGCCAGAGTTCGTTTCACGGCGTGTGCGAGTTCCACGGCACGATCTCGGTGACAGTCGCGCCCGGTGAGGGAACAGGCCATTTCATCGATGGACATCACCCGCTCGACGTGGACAACGGTTTCTACAGCAGCGACGATTCGATGGTGGTAGTCGACGTACACACTGTGCCGTGCGGGAACGATGGCAATCGTCGGACACAGACGCTTGGCTTCGGCAACCATGGTGCCCGTAGAGATGCCCAGTGCCTTGGCCTCGTAGCTGGCAGCAATGGCTGACGTGGTGTCGGCCGCCACCGGCACGACAATCACCGGTCTCCCACGCAGCTCCGGACGCAACTCCTGCTCGACGGAGGCAAAGTAGGAGTTCAGATCGATGAAGAGGGAGCGTAGCATCGATGGCGAAGATCGCTAAGATCCCGAAAATCCGTAATGTTGTATCTGGATTTAGTCCAAATTAAAACGACACACCGAGATCACGTCGATGGTACCTCTTCAAGCCATGCCGCTCCACGTCCCATGCCGCATTGTTGCCGTTCATGGCAATCCGTGTGTATCGCTGCGCGTGCGTGAGTTAGGTCTGATTCCGGGTACACACTGTACGGTGGAGCGTCGAGCGCCCTTTGGCGGTCCGCTCGAAGTCATGCTGGATCGCAGGACCGTGGCCGTGCGCCCAACACCAGATGTTGTGATCATGGTTGAGCCTCTGGTTGAGCCTGTGGTCGAACCTGTGGTCGCCACATGAAGGATGCTGTCCGCAGCACGCCCCTGATTGCCGTTGTGGGGGCTCCCAACGTCGGGAAGTCTACCCTCTTCAATGCGCTCACGGGTCTACGTCAGAAGGTGGGCAATTTCTCCGGCGTAACTGTCGAGCCTGCTCTTGGCGACGTTGATACCGGAGCAGGACGTGTATCACTGATCGACCTGCCCGGCCTGTACTCGCTCACAGCATCGTCGGAGGACGAGCAGCTCACCGTGCAGGTGCTGTCGGGCACGCACCCGACCATACCGCAACCGGATGCCATCCTGATGGTGATGAATGCGCATGATCCCGAAAAGTGCTTGGTGCTGTTTTCGGCATTAGCAGAGCTCAACATCCCGATGATGGTTGCTGTCACGATGGTGGATGCCGTCAAGGCTCGCGGCGGTGTCTTCGACGACATCACTCTGACACACAAGCTTGGTGTAGGTGTTACTGCCGTGGTAGGTCGTAAGGGGCTTGGGGCACAGGAGGTGCGAGAGCAGCTCTCGCAGGTTGTTTCATGGAGACGGCCGCCGACACTACTTCCAGCGCAGTCCACACTAGAAGAGCGATTTGCCTGGGCCAGTGCGCTCACAAGCACGGTAAGCCTCCCGGGAAGGCCCGATCGCCGCACGCGAGCCATTGATGCCGCTGTGCTGCATCCACTATGGGGCACGTTGATCTTCCTGCTGGTGATGGCTGCATTTTTTCAGTCGATCTTTTCCGGTGCCGAGCCGCTGATGTCTGCAATCGAGTCCGGTATTGGTCTGATGCAAGAGGGAGTAGAAACGCTCATCCCAGCCGGTATCATACGATCGTTTGTCACCAAAGGTCTGTTGGGCGGCGTTGGTTCGGTGGTCGTCTTCCTTCCGCAGATTCTGATTCTCAATCTGCTCATCTCCGTGCTGGAAGAGAGTGGATATCTTGCTCGTGCTGCCTTCCTCGTCGACCGAGCGATGGGGCTGTTCGGCCTGCAGGGGAGGTCGTTCATCCCGCTGCTGGGGTCGTTTGCCTGTGCCATCCCTGGAATCATGTCGGCCAGGATCATCCCAAACTACCGCGATCGATTGGTCACCATCATGGCCACGCCACTCATGACGTGTTCGGCTCGGCTTCCGGTATACACACTGCTGATTGGCGCCGTGATCCCATCAACATATCTCTTTGGTGTGGTGTCGCTGCAGGGAGCTGTGCTGGCGGGACTGTACGTTGCCGGTGCTCTCAGTGGTCTGGTCTTGGCACTGTTGTTGAAGAAAACGCTCACTCGCGACGCGGCAGCCCCCTTCCTGATGGAGTTCCCTCCGTATCGGCTTCCGAGTGCGAAGAGCATCGGTTTTACGATGGTAGCCCGTACCAAGGACTTTCTCCGCACGGCGGGCACCGTGATTCTGGTGTTCTCGATTGCCTTGTGGGTGCTGACGGAGTTCCCAGTAGCTTCGCAGAGTCCCGGCAGTACGCCCCTGGAACAAGCGCATCATCAGCTGGAGCAGTCGCTCGCTGCTGATCTGGGCAAGACCCTCCAACCCGTGTTTGCGCCGTTGGGCTTCGACTGGAAAATCACGCTGGGTGTGCTCTCGAGCTACGCTGCTCGGGAGACGTTCGTTGGTGCGATGGGGCAGATCTACTCGGCCAACGTCGAGGACTCGGATGAACCTCTTCGTGTTGTGCTGTCTCGGGAGTACTCCCTGGCCGTTGGATTATCCATCCTAGCCTTCTACGTGTTTGCTCTGCAATGCATCAGTACCATGGCCATCATGCGGCGTGAAACCGGGTCGTGGAAGTGGCCTGGTCTGGCATTTGCGATCATGTTTGGCATGGCGTACACCGCATCGTGGATCACGCATAGCCTAGCGTCCTCGCTTTGACGGAGACATCATGCATGCACGACAGAATCGAGCAATAGCTCAGAGTAATACGCCGGCCAGAAGAAGCGACGCAATCGTAAAGTAGATGATCGTACCGATGACGTCGCTGAACGTTGCAACGAAGGGTGCCGATGAAGCCGCAGGGTCGAAGCCAAGTCGTTTCATGAATAATGGCAGGATCGAGCCACTGGCCGTGCCAGCAATCACGATACCGATGAGCGAGAGGAACACCACCACGCCAATCAAGAGAGTGTTCTCCGTGTAGGTTCCATCGAACCATGCCCACACGACGATGCGCAGGAAGCCGAGGGTACCAAGCATCAATCCCAGCAGGGCACCGATGATGATCTCTCGGGAGACAATCGTCCACCAGTCAGCCAGTGTCACCTCGCCCAGAGCCATGGCACGCACGATCAGCGTAGCGGTTTGCGAGCCGGAGTTACCTCCATTGCTGATGATCATTGGCAGGAGAATGGCCAGAATCACGGCCCGGTCAATCATTGACTGAAAGTAGGTGAGGGCCGTTGCCGTAAGGATGCCACCAAAGAACAACACCACCAGCCACACGGCTCGCTTCCGGAAGAGTTCTCCGATCGAGCTTTGCATGTAGGTGTCGTCGAGGACAGCCACACCACCGAAACGCTGCATCTCTTCGGTAGCTTCCTCTTCGGCGACGTCCAGGACGTCGTCCACGGTTACGATGCCCAGAAGCTTACGATCGCCGTCAACGACGGGCAGGGCAAACCGGTCCAATCGCTTGAACTCCGTTACTGCCGTTTCCTGATCATCCGTCACCAGGAGCGACTCGGCCGTGTGATCCATGATGTCTTCGATGAGCGTCTGTGGATCAGCCAGCAGCAAATCATGCACATGGAGATCATCTACCAACACACCGTGATCAGTGACATAGAGGTGGGTGAGGACTTCTGATCCTTTGCCATACCGTCGGATGTGATCCAGGGCCTGTTGGACCGTCCAGTGCCTCTTGACGATCAGGTAGTCGGGCGTCATCAAACGCCCAACGGAGTCTTCTGGCCAGTTCAGCAACGCGAGGGCCACAGCGCGTTCTTCGGCACTAAGGGAGTTGATTAACTCCTGCACCACGTTGGCGGGAAGATCCTCGAAGAGCTGCGTCCGGTCGTCCGGCGACATTTCGTTCAGCAGCGAGGCCACATCTTCGCGGGCAAGGTCGTGCAACAAGCGCTGTTGCGTGTCGAAATCGCAGTAGGCAAAGGTGGCGCTGGCCACATCCCGGGGAAGGATGCGGAACACAAGTACGCGGCTTTGGGGCGATAGTTCGGTTACCAGGGCTGCAAGGTCCACGTCGGAGAGCTCCTCCATGACGTCCTTGAGCGTGGCCACATCCCTACGCACCACCAGCTCTTCGATTTCCGGAGCGATCAGGTGCGGTATCATGCGGTTCAACGATCAGCGAATCTACGCTATTCGTAGCGGAGGGCCTCGATAGGGTCCAGTCGGGCGGCCTTCCATGCAGGATAGAACCCGAAGCCGACCCCAATCACCGTGCAGGCTACCACACTGAAGATGATGGCTTCAAGGGGCCAGACAAAGCTGAGTGACGGTAGGGCGCTGCTGCGAACGAGTAGCGTTGCTGAGTACGAAACCGCCAAGCCTCCAAGCACACCGGTAAAGCCCCCTAACTGACACAGTGTGATGGACTCGATCAAGAACTGGCGTGTGATCCATCGCCGCTTGGCACCCAGAGCCTTACGAACACCAATCTCGCGGGTTCGCTCCTTGACGCTCACCAGCATCATGTTCATGATGCCGATGCCTGCTGCCAGTAGTGCACCAATCCCACTCACCCAGGCCACCACGACGATGGCCGCTGACAGGTTGTTGAACTGACCAGCCAGTGCTTCGTTCAGATCGATTTCAAAGTCGTTTTCCTGCCATGGTTTCAAGTCGCGCAGGCCACGCATTATTCCCACAGCTTCTTCAAACGTAGCCGATACGGCGTCCTTTCCGTAGGCCTTGATGGCAATGTCCACACTGGTATCCCAGCGCGAAGAGTAGTACTTGATGAAGATGGAAAGGGGCAGAAGCACGCGGTTATCCTGGCTCTGTCCCAGCACACCTCCTTTGCGCTCTAGCACGCCCACCACGATGAACTCTTGGTTCCGAATCTTGATACGCTGGCCAAGGGGGCTGGTTCCGTTGAACAGCGGCAGAAGATCTGTGCCGATAATGGCCACGTTACTTCCCAGCGTCACCTCCTGCTCGGTAAAGGAGCGCCCCTGCTGTAGCGACACGGCATTCACTTGGAAGTAGAGGTCGTCGATTCCAATCACGGCTACGTCCGGATTCGAGGCATCGGCTGTTGTTTCAACCGTGTAGCCGTTGCTGGTGTTACTCACACTGATCAGTTGTGTGGTGGTCATCTGATGACGGAGTCCACGGGCGATCTCAGGAGTAAGATCCGGACGACTCTGGTACTTGCGCCAATTACCCCCGAACTGCAGCGTTGGTGTGCGCTGAATGAGCATCGAATTCTCACCGAGGTCGGCCAGCTGTGAACTCAGCGTCTGGGTGAGTGTACCTGTGATACCACTGCTGGCAATGATGGCAAACACTCCGATACCAATGCTCAGCAGCGTAAGCGACGAGCGCAGCATGTGCGATCGAACGCTTGCAAGGGCCATGATGATGGACTCAATCACATGCATAGGGTACCTAGTCGTACCGTAGGGCTTCTACGGGATCAAGGGTGGCAGCACGTCGTGCCGGCAGAAATCCAGCAGCCAGGCCCACAAGAATGGATACGCCGATGGCAATAGCTAGGAGGTCCACCGGGATGTACGGACTCACGACGGACACCCACTCGAGCTCCAGTGGACCAATCGCGATGGCTCGTGCAGCCGTGACAATACCCTGCGAGATTGGCAGAGCAATAACGGCTCCAACCATGCAGAGCAGGGCCGACTCAATGAGAAACTGTGTGAGGATGGAACTCCTACGAGCACCAATTGCCTTGCGCACACCGATCTCCTTCGTCCGCTCGGCGACAGAGACAAACATGATGTTCATGATGCCGATCGACCCAACAATGAAGGCCAAGACGGTTAGGCCTATACCAACGATCCAGATCGATGAGCGGATCGTGGTCACCTGTGCATCGAAGGCCTCCATCTCATTGACCGAGAAATCGGCATTGGCATCTGGTGCAACGTTGCGGATATCGCGCATGTGTCCAACGGCCTCGTCGCGCACGATTTCCAGCAGACGCTCATTCCCGGCCTTGACGGCAATGGAGAAGCTGCGGTCGTAGAAGCCATAGACTCCCTGGAAGGTGCGCAGGGGAATGAAGACCTGGTTGTCGATGAAGTCCATGAAGATGAAGCCACGCTTCTCAACCACGCCGATTACGCGGAAGGGATAGCCTGCGATCTTCACGATCGCGTTGGTGGGGTTGGAGTCCTCGAAGACGGCCTGGGCCACACCGTATCCGAGAACCACGACGCGATCGCCCTGGAGATCCTCGGACTCGCTGTACCACCGCCCAATCTCCGTGGTTCCAGCCGGCGTAGATCCATACTCATACGTGGTGCCTTGCACGGAACACGATACGGACTTCGAACCATACTGCACGGTACTCGACCACCGCCTCGCGAGTGGAATCACCACTTCAGCTGATTCCATGCGATCTTTCAGCAGCGTTGCTTGTCGAAGGGTGATATTGCGTCGGGCCTCCATATTTCGCCAGTTGCCACCTCCGGCCCAATTCCACTTGTCGATGTAGAGCATATCTCGGCCAATAATGCTGATCGTCTGCTCCCACACGGCATCAAGCCCCTTGATGGTCCACCCCATCACCACCACAAGAACCACACCTACAACCACGCCTGCGGTAGTAAGGATGCTGCGCATCAGGTTAAGGCGTAAGGCCTCAACGGCAATGCGAAATGATTCGCCGAGTTCAGACCAGCGGAGCATGGGCATTCTCGGTATCAGATTCAACCTTTCCGTCGCGAAGCCGCACGATACGGTGGGCGTGTCTGGCAATGTCTTCCTCGTGGGTCACGAGAATGATCGTGTTGCCAGCCTTCCACAACTCATCGAACAGCCCCATGATGTCCTGCCCGGTACGAGAATCAAGATTACCGGTCGGTTCATCGGCCAGAATAATGGCGGGATCGGTTACCAACGCTCGCGCGATAGCGACGCGCTGGCGTTGTCCACCCGACAGCTCGTTGGGTCGGTGATCCATGCGGTTGTCGAGGCCCACACGATGAAGCGCATCCGCGGCACGATCCAGACGATCACGTTTGGACATGCCGGAGTACACCAAGGGTAGCTCCACGTTCTGCAGAGCTGATGCTCTCGGCAACAGGTTGAACGTCTGGAAGACGAAGCCGATCTCACGATTGCGGATCTCGGCTAGGTCGTCGTCCGACATCTCGCTGACGTTCTCCCCCTTGAACAGGTAGGAACCACTGCTTGGCGTGTCGAGACAGCCCAGCATGTTCATCAGGGTAGACTTGCCGGACCCGGATGGACCCATGAGTGCGATGTACTCGTTGCCGTTGATGGTCAGGGACACGTCACGCAAGGCGTGAACCTGTTCCTCGCCCATTTCGTAGACCTTGGCGATGTTCTCGATCTGGATGATGGCGGTGCTGTCTGACTCCATTACTCCGACCTCATCTTGTCGAATCGTTTTCTGCGATCTTCTGGTGCCTCGATCCGGACAGTTGTTCCGGGTGATAACAGCTTCGTGACGGCGTGGTACGGTCCAGTGACGAAGGTCTCGCCGGCGGCCAAGCCACTGGTAATCTCGATGAAGCCCTGGTCGCTGATACCCGTCTCCACAGCCCGCGGCACCACGGACGTGCCCTTGATCATCCACACCATGCTCTGTGGACGATCACGGCGCTTCTCTGCCTGTTCAACCTTTTTGTCCTTTACGCGCCAGTTGTCATCCTCAGTATCGGTCTGCGTCAACTGCCCCTTGTCGATGGTAAGCGACTGAATCGGTACGGCTACGACAGAATCCTTGGTTTCGGTTTCGATGTCTACGCTCACCGACATCCCGGGGCGCATACGATCGTCGGCATCAAGGAAACGAATGCGTACCTCGAAATTGACCACTTCGTCCTGCGTGCCGATTCCAGTGGACTTCGGGCTGTGACTGATCTCGTAGACCACTCCGGTGTAGATCGTATCTGGCAGGGCATCGACACGCACTCGAGCGGTGTCACCCACCGACAGCAACGCAACGTCGTTTTCGTCCACGTCTACCCAGGCATTCATGGTGTTGAGATTGGCAATCCGCATGATCTCAGTACCCTGCATGGTAGCTGTTCCTACGACCTTCTCTCCCTGCTCGACGGCAAGGAAGGTTACCACGCCATCCATGGGTGACACAATTGTTGTACGGTCGGCCGTTGCCTTTGTTTGGCGCAGCGCTCCCAGCGACCGGTTGTAGTCAGCCTTGGCCTGTGCATACCTGCCGGCAGCACTCTCATAGGCCGCTTTGACACGGTCCATTTCTTCACGCGTAGCAAAGTCCTTCTTGTAGAGCTCGGTAATGCGCTTGAGGTCGGCATCCGAACGATCTAACTCTGCCTTGGCGATCGTAATGGAGAGACGTGAAGCTTCGGCAGCTGCCTCCGTTTGTTCCAGCTGTGTCTCGACGATGTCCGGGCGGATCCGTACCAGAACTTGCCCTTTGCGGACGGTGTCACCATCGCGTACGCCCAAGAACACGATCTCGCCTGAGGCCTCGCTGGAGAGCTTCACTTGAAACTCAGGCTGAATCTTGCCGATGGCATTTACGGTCTGGATGATGGTGCGCGTAGATGCTGCTTCAGCACTCACGTAGACGGTGTCGTCCTTTGGAAGGATCACCTGCCACACAACGACGGCAAGTGCAAGAACGATGAGGGTGATCACCAGAATGAGTCGTCCGGTTTTTCGCTGTTGTTTTCGTGCCATAGGTACTTCGTTGGTGGTTTCTACTTCACGCTCTCGGTAAAGAGACCGGTTGCAAACTCGACAAAGGTGCGTGCATCAAGGTATCCGTACACAGCCGTCACGCGGTTGATCCGTGCCGTGATGAGCTGAAAGTTGGCCTGCTGGACTTCCACGAGTTGGGCACCTCCTACCGTGAAGCGCTCCTGCATGGCGTCGAAGTTGAGCTGAGCCGTACGCAGCGCCCGCTCAGTAATGTCGAGGTTCCGCTCCGCAGTGCGCAATTGGAGGTAGGCCGACCGTACGTTCTGGCGTAGCTGCTGCTCCAGACGGGCAACTTCGAGACTCCGTTGCGTATGCTGGAATGTGGCACTGGCGATTTGCTGGTTGGTGCGGAACTGGTCAAACACCGGCATCTGCAGATTCAAGCCCACGAACCACTGCCCTTGATTGTCGAAGTTTGAGAACTCGAAGTTCCGCCACACATATCCTCCAGTGGCTTGAAGCGTCGGGTAGTATCCTGCCGTGGCCGAGGTGACGGTGGCCTGTGCGGCTTCCTCACGATCTTGGGCAGCTCGCACGTCCGGTCGGGAGGCCATGGCGCGATCGATGGATTGCTGCTCCGAACCGATCGTTGTGCGGAACTCCTCCACCTGCAAACTCGTGGCTTCGCTGGGAAGTACGGCTGGATCAAACGTCGCGTTCTGCGTGGGATCGACGTTCATCAGCGTCAAAAGGTTCACCTTGGCCAGATCGTGGTCGTTCTCTGCCTGCACCACGGCCACCTCTTGGTTGGCAACCTCCGTCTCCTGCGACGTCAACTGTGTGATCGGTGCCCTGCCGTTGTCGTACAGCGCTTTCACACGCTCAAAGGTGGCCCTGCTGAGCGAAAGATTCTCGGAACGCGCACGCACGACTTGTTCGGTGCGCAGTACATCGATGTAGGCCCGAGTCACGTTAAAGGCAATGGCCAGTCGCTGGAACAGAATATCGGCTTCAGCAGCTGAAACGGCGCTGCTGGCGGCATCATAGTCGGCCTCGCGTCGAAAGCCATTGAAGAGTGTCCAGCCAACGTTCAAGTTTGCGCTATACGTATTGGGAAGGGGCTCACCGCGAATGGGAACACCGTTCACAATCGAGATCTGCTCGCGTAGGTTCGTGAGCTGTCGGTTGTAGTTGAATCCGAAGTTCGCCGCCGGCAGGTACTGACCGAAGGCCTGTGTCAGGTTGGCCGCTGCGGCCTGTGAGCTGGCATACACCTGCCGCACGTCGATGTTACGTTGCAGGGCGATAGCAATGCAGTCGTCGAGAGTGTAGCGCAGCTGCTCACCGGACTGCGACCACGTCTGCTGACCGACCACGGGATGCGTCAGGCCAATCAGGATCGACGTTACAAGAAGTATTAGAGATGTTCGCATAGGCATTCGTGAGGGACGGATACGACGCCCGATCCGGAAAGTTACACTTACCGCGAGAAACGCCACTGTCGCTCTTGGTGTGGTGATCGAATCTCCCGCAGTTGAGCGTGCATGGAGAGGTGGTGTTTGCCCTTCTTGATCGAGCCTCCGGGCGTGGTGATCTCAATCTTGTCTTCGGACGTAGCAAACACATGGTACGGAACGTGCAGTTCGTGATCCATCGAGACTTTTCCGTAGGCGGCAATGACGGCCTGCATGTCTACGTTTACGGAGTTCGATCGCGTCACCACCTTGCCAAGAGCTGTCTGAGTGTATTCGATCTGGATAAACCTGCGGTCGAGCGTGTCGACAGCACCCAGCATGCGCCACAACGTTGAGTGCACGAACACGGGCTCCGGAACGCCGTTCTCAACCAGTAGGGTGGTGTCCACAACTAACCAGCTCTGATTCTGTACGCCACAGGAATCATGGAACGGAGGGATCAGCAGTGGTTGGAAGGCACCACCCGGTGTGATGGCAGCCTTCGTGTCGCTATCGGCACGCACCGATGCACGGCGTCCGTGGGCGTCGATCGACACGTAGGCATCCCGCTTGAGCCATGGCGTCGTGGTCCGGACAACAGAGTCCATTGCTGTGCGCTGCTGCTCGATATAACTGCGCAAGGTTATCCGTAGGTGAAAAAGTCCCTGCGACACGGAGTCACAGATTACACTCACGACTTCATTTCGCACCTTCAGCAGGATCGGATCTCCCAGCATGGCAACGCTGTCTGCCGACTCAACGGTGTAGATCAGCGTATCTCCAGGCAGAAACAGGTAGTCGATACAGGTAGTATCCGTACCCAGTGGCGGCAGCTGAAAGCCGCTCTGGACTTGAATCTGCGCTGCTATCGGGGTAGCAAGCAGTAGTCCTGCACCAAACAGGCGAATCAGCGTCAGCCAGAATCCAATAGCTCTCATTAGGGCCGGCGTGGTTGCTGGTGAATGGTGGTAACAAGCGTGGTGTGCACGGGGAAGACCACATCGGGCATTTCTACAGCCGACATGGTGAGCACCGAATGCGTATGCGAGGTAAGTGTAACCACTTCACCAGTGCGCGTGCAGTGCATCGACCGGCCAGCAGTTTGCGCCGTACCGCGGATGGTCATCGTTACGCCCGACCGGGCGAAACTCCCGGATTGGTCCAATCCTATGGCCGACCAATCTACTACCCAGCATTGTTTGCCGAGCGTATCAACGATACCCATGTAGGTGTAGGTCAGCGTCCCTTGTACGGCAATCTCACCCATGCCCTGTGGGGCAATCACGGTATCGGCATAGGGTAGGGTCCATTGGTCGTGTACGGCAACATCCCTCGTGGGAAAGCGAAAGAAGAGCTGCTCGAGCACCTTGCTGTTCTCCAGCAGGAGCATCACGTCATCAACGGGGGTGTCCACTGTTGATCCAGCCGTTTCTCGATCCACGAGACGCGTGGCACCGTGCGGCTCTACCATCAAACGTTTCAGGTGGCGATGTTTGGGAAGGCGCACGAGCGTATCGCTAGACTCCGGAGCCCCTTTTCCGCGGACGTGCGTCGTTACAGCCAGAGAATCAGCCAGCAGGTCGATGGTTGCTTCATTCATCACTCTATCAACCACCTCTGAGCGAATGGCTGCCTCGACGGAGACAAGGGACTCTACCGACTCATTCATCACCGCAAACTGTTGCGTCATCTGCGACTGACAGACGTAGTTGGTCACATGGTGCTGGGGAAGGCGATACAACAGGCGCACAGCATCCTCTCCTGCCAACGCCGGTGCGATGTGCAGGGCCACTAGGGTGATACTGAGAGATAAAGTGTGCATCAGAGCCCCTTACAACGAAGCAGACTCCCGTTTCTTGGCTCGCTGTCGCATCGTGGTGTCCAGAATCTTCTTCCGCAGACGCACATTTGTTGGCGTCACCTCCATCAATTCGTCGTCTTCGAGGAACTCGATGCACTGCTCCAGCGAGAGTCGTCGTGGCGTATCTAAACGCAGAACGCCGTCCGAGCCGGATGCACGCATGTTGGTGAGGTGTTTGGTCCGTACGGCATTGACCACCAGATCATCTTCCCGGGCATTCTCCCCGATGATCATGCCCTCGTAGACGTCGATGCCTGGTGCGATAAACAGCGTGCCACGCTCCTGGATCATTTCGAGTGCGTAGCCCGTGGACGGGCCAGTCTCCATCGAGACTAGTGCACCGCGGGATCGTCCGGCGATGGGTCCTTTGTACGGTTGATACGAGTCGAAGGTGTGGTGAATCACGCCTTCACCGCGTGTAGACGTCAGAAACTCCGTACGGAAGCCGATCAATCCACGTGCTGGTACGATGAACTCACAGCGGACGGTATCGCTCTGCGGTGTCATGGCCGTCATCTCGCCCTTACGTCTACCGAGAATCTCAATCACCGTTCCAGCATGCTCCTGGGGAACATCCACCGTAACGTGCTCCATCGGTTCAACAAGGTTGTCCTTCTCATCTCGGCGGAAGAGCACCTCCGGACGCGATACTGCAAACTCGTAGCCCTCGCGGCGCATCGTTTCAATCAAAATCGCCAACTGGAGTTCGCCCCTGCCCGACACCTTGAACACGTCGGGCGAGTCTGTGTCTTCCACCCGCAACGAGACGTTGTGACGCAGCTCTTTGTAGAGGCGCTCGCGAATCTTTGGCGTGGTAACAAACTTTCCTTCGCGACCGGCCAGCGGAGACGTATTCACCATGAAGTACATCGCCAATGTGGGTTCATCGATGTTTACGCTGGAAAGGGGCTCGGTGGTATCGCTGCTGGCGATCGTCTCTCCGATGAAGACGTTCTCGAAACCACTAAGCGCAATAATCTCGCCAGCCGAAGCCTCCTGCACTTCTACGCGCTGGATACCTTGGAATACATACATCTTCGTGATCCGCGCCTGTTCACGGGAACCATCTGGTTTGATCAGCGATACAAAGTCACCCACGCGCGCCGTACCCGAGGCAATGCGTCCAACGGCGATCCTTCCCACGTAGTCGCTCCAGTCCAGAGCGCTGATGACCATCCCAAACGATGCGTCTTGATCGACCTTCGGTGCTGGAATGTGCTTCAGAATACCGTCGAAGAGTGGATCCAGTGTCGTCGACGTGTCTTCGAGTGTGGACTTGGCGATACCTTCGCGACCAATGGCATAGAATACCGGGAAGTCCAGTTGATGGTAGTCTGCTCCTAGTGCAATGAAGAGCTCCAGGATCTCATCGTACACCTCAGCTGGGCGGGCGTCCTGGCGGTCGATCTTGTTGATCACCACCATCGGCGTAAGGTGCATATCTAGGGCCTTCCGCAACACGAACTTCGTCTGCGGTAGGGGGCCCTCAGCAGCATCTACCAGCAGAATCACACCGTCGACCATCGACAGGACTCGCTCTACCTCGCCACCGAAGTCCGAGTGACCGGGAGTATCCACGATGTTGATCTTGACATCCTTCCACACCACAGCGGCGTTCTTAGCCATGATCGTGATGCCGCGCTCGCGCTCCAGGTCGTTGGAGTCCATGACACGGTCGTCCACGTGTTGGTTATCGCGGAAGGTACCGGCCTGGCCGAGCATGTGGTCCACCAGCGTTGTTTTGCCGTGGTCGACGTGAGCAATGATGGCGATGTGCCGAATGGAATCGCGAACTTCTAAAGACATAAAGAATCGTGGTCGTGAAGGAAAGTCGATGGATCGTGTCCAGAATAGCCTCAAAGTTACGACCGTTACGGCTGGGAATCCCTATTTTCCGGAATCATAACGGCGTAACCACTCTCACAGTAACCACTCTCACATAGGATCTTCATGATGCTCTCCGCTCGGTACCTTCTCGGCATACTCGTTGCCGCTGCCATGCTTCCATCGTGTTCTACATTGGACGTTGGTTCCGACTACGACCCCACAACGGACTTCCTGCGCTACAAGACCTTCGCAGTGAAGCGAGACGTTCGTGTTCCCGACGACGTCCTGGCAAAGAACGACTTTACTCAAAAGCGGGTGTTCGCTGCCATTGAGTCCGTAATGATGGAAAAGGGGCTACGGGTGGTAGCACCAGACTCCGCAGAACTGATCGTGCTGACCTATGCTGGCGTCAAGGACAAGGTGAACTACGACACCTACGGCTACTCCACGGGTGGATACTGGGGCCCGTACGGGTATCCAGGCCTTGGCGGGGGCTATGCCACACAGACGGTCGTAAACCACTACCAGGAAGGAACGCTTCACATCGACCTCTTCGATCAGCAGAAGAAGGAGTTGGTGTGGAAGGGTTGGGGACGTGGTGTGCTTAGCGACGGGGCGTCGCCACAGGAGCGCCAGCAGATGGTGACCGAGGCCGTCGTAGAAATCCTCGATGCGTTTCCGCCTCAGAAGTAATTCGACTCATCACGCCATCGGACGATCTTCCAGACGTCCGATGGCGTTGGTCGTTCTATGCGCAAGTTCACGCGCCCTTGGGCGCGCTCCACGTAGGTAGGCGAGAACGTGATCGTGAGGTTAAAACCGCGCGAGATCGTCTGCTGGAGCGAATCTCCGTAGGCGTCGATCACGCCATTCCACACAAGATCAAGCTGCTGGGCAGCCGTGAACAGGGAATGGGTTGCCAGCATGTCCTCGTCCCGTCCCCACGTGACATCAATGCCACGATCGAAATTGCGGTACACAAACGAAAATTGCCGATCAAGCAGTCTGCCGTACACGAGAGTGTCGCGAAACAGGTAGGCATAGCGGAAGTTCTGGAAGACCCCTTCCACGGTGCGCTGATCACCGATCATCGGAGCATCTGGTGGTTGATCACTGAGGGCCGGCGCAAACGGATTGGTGCACCCAATGGCGGTGAGCACCCATACGGCCAGAATCAGTAGAACAGATCTCATCCGAAGATGTAGGCTTGCGGATTAAAGCCAAAGAACATGGCCAATCCGAGAACGAAGTTCGTGGCACCGCTCCATCCGAAGATGGCTGCCAAGTACGCTCCGTTGACACTGGTACCCGAAGCACCCATCACAGCGCCAGATAGTCCAGTAAGCAGGCCAGCCACCACGGGATGCCATTCCAGGGAATGACCAATCGTGACCAGAGTAAGCATGACAAGGATGCCGAGGGTGATGCCCATCAGGCGCGTTGCAATGGTATCACGTGGAGATTCTGCGTGTGACATATCGATAGTTCCATCGACTCATGGTGAGAAGAACGGTGATGCGCGAAGATACCATTCAATACCATCGCATCGACTAATTACTCAGCTGGGCCTTGAGTAACGACCATGTCGACTCGACGGTATCGGCTGCGCGGCGGGCGTCGATCCAGCGGGCGATACTCCACTGACCCGAATCCTCCCGCTGGAGCTCCAGAACCATGGTACCCGTGAGCGTGCGGGGGACGAGCGACAGATCGTGATCGACAATCAATTCGTAATCCATCGAGAAGATCTTCAGGTCCGGCGAGGAGAACGTCTCGGTCCTGTTGAACAGCGACAGCAGCGGCCGATTATCGCGAATGCGGGAACGCATTGCAAGAAAACTCTGACGCTCTTTGTCGGTAGACCACGTGTCGTACAGGGCCTGGTAGCGAGCACGAGCCTCGGCCGACGGCTCGAATCGAAACGGTTGGGGACTCCGCAGTGTGGCATCGGCCAGGCATAGCATGTAGTTTTCCGTGTTCACATTGTTCACGGCGGCGATGAAGTTATCCAGCACGATGTCGGCCGACACCGGCGGAATGAACTCCCCACCAAACGACGTTGGCGTTTCGGGAGTACGTGTTGAACAGCCCCCTACCAGCATCATCATGACGACGACGCCTGTCAGGAGCTGGCTGGTCGATGTGCGATGAGAATGCATCGTGGTGATGTTGCTGAATCGAAGGGCGTGCCGCTGTAACTGCCGTACATTGTGTCGATCGTGAACCCTGCATCGGTGGCCATCTGGATCAAGTCGTTCGCAGAATAGAGCCATACCTGCTCGTGGTACTCCACTTCGTAGCAGCAGGGATTGGAGATGGTGATGGTCTTCTTCACGAAGGGCTCGTCGATACGACGTTCCTGGATCACCGTAGCGCCGTCCACCATCTGCATGGACTCGGGCACAAGCGTGGCGCGGGTCACCTCGGCGTTGAGGAAGTCCATGATCAGCACTCCGCCGGGAACCAAGGCATCGAACATGGTACGGAACACCAGCTGATGATCGGCATGGTGGTCGAAGTAGCCGAAACTGGTGAAGAAGTTCACGATCGCATCGTAGGGGGCGTGCGGATAGGGGCCGCGCATGTCGCCCACGACGTAGGTGCAGCCGGGATGGGCAAACTGCTCCTGTGCCTGTGAGATCAGATACGCGGACTGATCCAGCCCAACCACTTGGTAGCCATGCTCTGCCAGCGCCATGGCATGCCTGCCGTAACCACAACAAAGGTCTAACACGCGAGCTCCCTTGGGAACATGGGCGGCATCGTGTACAAGCGCTACGGCCTGCCGTGCTTCCTGCTCGGTACGGTGCCGATAGAGCTTCATGTACCAGGGTGACTCAAACCACGTACGGTACCATGGCTGCAGATCCTGAGCCATCATACCGGTATCCTTCCCTCCAGTGCCCGCGCTAGGGTAGCGTCGTCGGCAAACTCGAGGTCGGCTCCGATGGGCACCCCACGAGCAATACGTGTGCAACGGATGTTCAAGGGGCTGGTCATGCGCGAGAGGTACTGGGTGGTGACCTCACCCTCGACCGTTGGATTCAAGGCGAGGATCACTTCCTGCACCTCTGGAGCAAGGCGCTGCATCAGCTGCGCGATGCGAATCTCGTCGGGGCCAATGCCGTCGAGTGGATTCAATGCCCCGTGCAGCACATGGTACAATCCACGATAGTCTCCCGTGCGCTCAATCGCCAGGACGTCCGTGGGCTGCTCAACAACGCAGATGATTGATCGATCACGCTTTTCAGACGAGCACACATGGCAGACCTCTTGGTCCGTGAACGTGCAGCACACCGTACACTCCTGTACGCTGTTCCTCATCGCCACGAGTGCCGAGGCAAACCGCTCCACCTCCTCCGAACTCTGCTTGAGTACGTGGAAGGCTAGGCGGCGCGCCGTTTTCTTTCCAATCGTGGGAAGCGTTGCAAAAAGCTCCACCACTGTGTCGATCGCGTCCATAAGGTAGGGGGCCTACGGCGTGCTCACCGTAAGGCGAATACTGCGGTTCAGGAATCGTCCGTGCGGCGTTGCATCACTGAACGGCGTGGCATCGCCACTCACAACGATGTTCAACCGATTTCCCGACACCGATCGGATAAACTGCTCGGTGTTCTGAGCTCGCTGCTGTGATAACTCACGATTTCGAGCTTGGGTTCCCAAGGCGTCGGCACTACCCTGAATGGCAATGGTGGAGCCCTCAGGTAGTCGAGCGCTTAGTTGCGAAAGCAAACCCTTGATATCCGGCGTGAGCTCTGCACTGTTGTACTCAAATCGCAGTACGGCCTGGAAGTCGTCCGTACGCAGTTCAATCTCACGGCGTGGGAGATCAGCTAGTGTAATCGTGGTGTCGCGCTGTGATGCGGCGCCCACTGATGATACTCTGCAAGTGATCGGCAGTGCAACACTGGATGGCGCTACGACTTGTCGCACGGGAATGCGAGCGGCAAAGCGCGCTCCAGACAGTGTTGTGTCGGCCGTGACCGTTGGTCCTGTCACGCGAATGTAGGTCTTCGCTGTTGCAACATCGCTGCCCGCACCACCGGATCGTACGCCCTGCACGGTAAGCTCGCCGCGCACCTGGGTAAATCGTGCGGTGGACACCCACTCCTGCAGCGGTGCATTCTCTACGAGGATATCTGCGCGTCGGTTCTCTTCTCGGCCACCAGCAAACTCCGTGTTGGATGTGACGCGTGGTTGTGCGCGACCACGGACAGCAATGCGTTGGGAGGGGACGCCCATGGCAACCAGCGCCTCACGGACGGCCACCGCACGCTGCTTGCCTACATCCTCGGCTTGTGGAACAGCATCGCCGGACGCACCTTCGATGGTCATGCGGGCATCAGGGTTGGCCATCATGATGCCTGCCAAGCGTGGCAGCACCCACTCGTGGGCGCCAACGGCATCAGCAGACACGATCGATCCATCACGACTGGTGCGGTACCACGTGGGGATCGTAACGCTGGCACTATCGAAGAAGACGGCATTGACAATTGGCGTCGAGGCTTGAAGCTGATTTCCGGTTTCGATCACGCCGTCGAACTGCGGTAGCGACAGACTGATCATCGGAGCGGCATCAACAACCACTGCCGGCGGCGGTGGCGGAGGAGGCGGGGGAGGTTCTGAGGCCGGTGGAGCAGGCCTGCGGCCGGCAGAGAAACGAATGCCAAGCTCTGCACGGACGCCCAGGATCGACCAAGACGCATCAGTGAGCACGTTCACGAAGGAGTAATCCACAGAAACAGCTGGCACAATGCTGATGCGTTCACTCACAGAGAGCAGACTCTCCACTCCAGCCGTCAGACCGAGCAATGCTGCGCTTCGAGCCGTGAGTGGTGCATCGGCAATCACACGCTCCTGCAGGAGTTGCCCGTTCACGATGAACGTGGCGTTTTCAGGGCTAACGACAGATTCACGTTGCACAAAACGTGCGGTAAGGGGCAGACTGATGCGCGGTCCCACAACCAATCCCAGTGATCGAGACTGATAGTCACCCATGAGGGCTAGACGCAGGTCTGGCTGAATCTCGAGGTAGCTCAGGGAGGCATCTAGCGCATACGTCGTACGCATGGTCCCAGACTGCGCAGTGGTGGTGTCGTAGATGGGATAGCTATTCGTGCGCTCCATCGTTGCACTACGACCGGCCCAGGAGACGCCTACGCCGATACCAAGGGTGGACGTCAGCGGAAACTCAAGGATCGCACCGGCGGTGCCGTTCAGGCCCACGCCCGATCCTAGCTGGCCGCAGTCGATGATGTCGCCCGATCCGGAGAAGTTGGCCGAGTGGAAGGCACCCAACACACCGCCGTGAAGTCGGGCAGCAAAGGTCTCTCGATACGCACCAGAAGGCACCTGAGCAGCAGCGGAGGTCGTGAGTGCTGCAGCGAGCGCCAGTTCCACGATGTACTTCATAGGCGACAAAGTTACCAATGTAGTCGGACGTTCACTGCCATCATGTGTGTTGAAGATGGACCGATGCCGATAGAGAGGTCCGGAGACACATCAAAATCGTAGAGCTCTGCTCCAACATAGGCATCCAGTGCTGCAATAGCATAGGCAGCCACAAACACCAGACCAGCCACGTCACGATTGCTGCGGTACGTTTCTCGTTGGGCCCTCAGCTGTGACAGCTCAATGCTGGTGGCCCCACGAAGCACTGCTGCGTCGTAGGCGTCCGACGCCGTGCGAAAGCTACCGTGATTGGACACCACGAACCAGGCGGACACCGCACAGGTACCCGTCATGATCGGCACCTTCCAATACTGTTCGTTGTACCACTGGCCCAAACCAGGTAGTGCTAGCGACATCCACAGCGCCGTCGATGAACTGTGGGTGCTATCGGGCCTGGCTACGGCTTGTGACGGCGCCACAAGGGTACAGCCCATCAGCAGCAACCACAATGCTACGAGGTGATGGATTCTAGGATTCAAGGCAGGCAATCACCTCAATCTCTACCAGAGCCCCCTTCGGCAGAGCCGATACAGCGAATGCCGATCGGGCTGGTTGGTGCGTTCCGAAGGCCTCGGCGTAGGCTGCATTCATGGCGGCGAAGTCGTCCATGTTCTGCAGCAGGACAAGCGTCTTCACCACGTTCTGGAGCGTGGCTCCTTGCGAGGCAAGAATCGTGCTCACGTTCTGCAAGGCGCGACGCGTCTGTTCGGTTACCGAGCCGTCGATGAGGGTACCGGAGTCGTCCAAGGCGATTTGTCCGCTGAGGTAGAGCATGCGGCCACTGCACAGCACAGCGTGGGAGTAAGGACCAACGGCTGGTGGAGCCGACGGCACATGTAGGGGAGTGATCATTCCTCGTGCTCCGTCTTGATGATGTAAATCTGCTCACCCTTTCGCACGTAGCCATAGCGTTCTCTAGCCAACCGTTCGATGAGCAGGGTATCGGTCTTCAACTGATGGATCACTGTGCGCAAGGAATCTTCGAGCTGACGCAGGTGGGTGATCTCGGCGTGAAGGGTGGACTGTTGTGCGCTCAAGCTCCATCGTGAAAGCAAGCCGTGACTGGAGAACAGCACGAAGGAGGCAACCAGGGCCGCAAGGATGCTGATCACAACGAGTCGTTTCCGCGTCATGAGACGCTTCTGGAGCGCTACCGACGGTTTCATGGCAGCCGCACACTCCGCATGATGCCCCCGCCCGGTGCTCTCACCACCACAGCAGCAGGTGAAGGGACGCCATCAGGCAGGGTCACGGGGCAGTCGGAGCAGGGAATCGTGCCGGACCACCACTGAGCGCCGTCCAAAGCAAAGATTTCGGCAGTTACCACCTCGGTGTTCCAAGGATGCTGCACGTGCAGTGTCGACCCATGGAGATGAATGCTCGTGTGCTGAACCGTCTCATCCACGGAGGTGATGTTGTCGTAGAGATCGTAGCGGTACACACCGTTGGAGTCGGGTAGTCCGGCCGACGTTACCGAAATCACCGCCCAACCCCCATCTACAACCATGCGATCGCGTGTTGGCTGGACGTCCGGGATGTGCAGGATGTAGCCTACCGAGTCCCACTGGCGACTGCCTCGCTCCTGGCGGTACATTTGGAGGTAGCCATCGGACGTGTGTGAGAGGGCAATCAAGTACAAGGCGTCGCAGCTATGCCCAACAATCGTCCCCGGAAAGGCTACCTGGTCGGTAAGGTGATCCCACGTGCTACCACGACTGTTGAACTGATACATGTCTGCACCGCAGGCTGCAAACAGCGTTCCACCATCTACGTTGATCAGCGATACGGGCGTCGACGTAGGCGGTGCGGACCGTTCCCACGTTTCACCACCATCGGAGGACAGATACAGCCCGCTCGTGGTGAGTGCAGCCATGATCGTGGCAGACAGTTCCATGTCCACGACACGCTCACCACTAGTAACCGGTACGGAGAAGGTGCCGATGCTTCGGCCGCGGGCAAGCACCGTTCCGTCATCCATGGTGATGTAGAACACCTGACCTACGGCTGCAAGATCTACTACGGTTCCCGTGCTCACGTACAGGTCCTCGGAGTATGTCCACGACGATCCACCTTGTGTAAACCAGATCTCGACCGAATCACCGACAGCGGCTTGGGCAGCACAGATCGTCACGTTAGCGAAGAAGTCCGTCACGCCACGTTGATGGGCAGGCACACCCGCTACTCCCTGCCATGAGAGACCGACGTCGATGGACGTAGCCATGGAGTCGTCGACGGCAATAAGGGCATTGGCGGCAAGGTGCAGTGCTGGAGCAGCACCCACGGGCGGCGTTGTAGTCCGCTGCCAGGGTCGTTGAGCGAAGATCGACGTGGTGGTGATCGTGAGCGTCAGCACAAGCCACATCATCGCGCGAGTTTCTCGAGGTCCCATCATGTTATCCGCTCCTCCATGTAACACGCTGTAAATCTACGACGGATCTTCCGGCCAGTCGTGCTTCGGGTAGCGTCCGCGCATCTCTTTCCGGACCTGCTGGTAGGAGCCATGCCAGAAGCCAGCGAGGTCCTGCGTGACCTGAATCGGTCGTTGAGCTGGTGAGAGCAACTCAATCGTCAGAGGAATCGTCCCGTTGGCAATGCGCGGTGTTTCGCCCACGCCAAGCATCCATTGTAATCGCACCGAAATCATCGGCCGGTCTGGATTGCTGTAATCGATCGTCACCGAGCGTCCAGAGGGCGTGGTGTAGGTGGCCGGCGCGAGCTGCTCCAGTAGACGACGATCCTGCCCCGACACACACGATTGGATCCATCGCTCGAGGGAGAGGCGACGAACATCTCGTAGCGTCTTCATGCCGATCAGGTAGGGGGCGAGCGACTCTGGAGTCAATATCTCTGGCCATGGTTTCAGCACATTCAAGCGATGTCGCAGGTGTACCGTCGACGTCGTCCATGGTAGGTCGCGGTAGTCGCGTTCCACCAGGGCTTGAGCGAACGCCAGAGCTAGCTCCTCGGGGGGGACGTTCGTGGCAGGTCGCTGTTGGAGAGTGAGAGCCCCAAGTCGTTCACACGTAACAGCAACGACCTGCTCGGTGCGCTCATCCCATCCAACACGTAGATCCTCGGTGAGATGATCAGCCCACATCTGGCGAATGATGTCCAAAGAGAGCGGAGCAGCCCGGGAAATCCACGGCAGTGTGTGCTGTGCATGCTGTTTACTCTCTAAGCCCCCTCCCACATCAGCCACGGCAAGCCACGGGTGCTGAGCCAGCGAGCTCTGGTCGTCCAGGCGAACGGTGCGTCCGTTGCGAAGAAGGTATCGCGTGCCATCCTTGCGGGCAGCGATGCGATCGGGATAGGCAAGGGCCACACACCTGCCAACATCCAAGGGATCGACGCCCGTGAAGTGGAGATCAGCTCCAGACTCGAGTGCCTCCCGCACGCGCCCTGCAATGGATCCAAGGCCGAGTTGTTCGGCAATGATCTCCATGTGGGCCAACCTCGGATGCGTGCCACGCTGCGCGATGGCCCGCCCATGCGGTGTGAGGCGAAACGTGACGTCGAGATCGTCACGTTCGCCCAGAGTGTCCAGAGCGTCGAGGTCTGTCAGGAGCTGACGTGCCTGAGCAACGGCTGCCGCCGGAGGTGCATCGATGAGTGGCAGATCGTTGACCTCTACGCCGTAAGCGGCCACCTGAACCAGTAAGGACGACAGATCACTGGAGCGTATCTCTGGTGTGCGACGCTCCGGTAGCGATGCTTCCTGTTCGCGCGTCCACAGCCGAATGCACTGTCCTGGTGCCTGACGTCCTGCCCTGCCACGCCGCTGCTCGGCGGCATCTACGGATACGGGGACGGTCACCAGGTGCGTCATCGCCGCACGGGGATCGAAGCGTGGCTCACGTGCCAGGCCGGCATCGATCACCGTGCGCAGACCGTCGATGGTCACGGATGTTTCGGCGATAGACGTCGACAAGATCACGCGGCGAGATGCCCCCGGCCTGCGGGCAGAGAGAATCGCATCTTGAGCGGAGGTATCGACATCGCCGTGCAAGACATGAAGCTCGAGGCCATCGGTAATCACCTTGCGCTCGTGTAGCACGCGCTCACAGGCGCGAATCTCGGCACGACCGGGCAGAAACACCAGCACATCTCCCTCGGTAGACCGCAGAGCATCAGAGACAGCAGCAGCCACGAGCACCGGCAGTGGGCGATCATCCGCGCTGCGTAGCCACGTCGTGTCTACGGGATACTGCGTTCCGGCGCTGATCACGCGCCGTGCCCCAGGCAGAATTCGCTCCAGCGGCAGTGAAGCCAACGTTGCCGACATCACCACCACCTTCAGATCATCGCGCAGAAGTTCCTGGCTTAGAATCGTCAACCCTAGTCCGGTATCTGCCTGGAGCGTGCGCTCGTGAAACTCATCGAAGAGCACGCAGGAGATGCCCGGCAGCGTCGGCTGAGACGTGATCATGTTCACCAGGACACCTTCGGTGACCACTTCGATGCGTGTGCGGGGAGATACGCAGGTGTCGTTGCGAACGCGATACCCCACCGTCTCGCCAACGCGCTCGCCCAGGAGCGAGGCCATTCTCCGGGCAGCTGCCTTGGCCGCCATTCTGCGAGGCTCGGTGACAATCAGCTTCGTGCACCATGGCTCGTGTAGTAGTGCCAGTGGCACCATGGTGGTTTTACCTGCGCCAGGTGGGGCCTCAAGCACAAGGGCTGCGTGTTCACGCAGCCCTTGGCAGATCGTTGCAAGATGGTCTTCAATCGGTAGGCGGTCAGGAAGCTGACTACGCATACTCTTCCACCGACGGACACGTGCAGATCAGCACGCGATCACCGTGGGCGTTATCGACACGGCCCACCGTTGGCCAGAACTTGCGGTCGCGCACCCAAGCCAGTGGGAAGGCCGCCTGCTGACGCGTGTATGGACGCGTCCACTCGTCGGCGGTGATCACGTGTTGGGTGTGCGGAGCGTTCTTCAGCACGTTGTTCGTGGCGTCGACCGTTCCGGTGCACACGTCCTCAAGCTCCCGACGGATGCTCAACATCATGTCGACAAACCGATCCAGTTCGGCCACACTCTCGCTCTCGGTCGGTTCAATCATAATCGTGCCAGGCACGGGGAAGCTCATCGTGGGAGCGTGGAATCCGTAGTCCATCATGCGCTTGGCTACGTCTTCGGCCTCGATGCCACCGCGTTGCTTGAACTCCCGCAGATCAATGATGAACTCGTGGGCAGCACGTCCTTGTTTGCCAACGTAGAGCACCTTGTAGTGCTGTTCCAGTCGGGACTTCAGGTAGTTCGCATTCAAGATGGCCAGCTTGGTGGCCTGCGTCAATCCCACCGTACCCATCATCCGGATGTAGGCGTACGAAATGGTAAGAATGCTCGCCGAGCCCCAAGGAGCGGCTGATACTGCGGAGGTTCCTCCAACCATCGGCGCTACAACGGAGTGACTTGGAAGGTAGGGGGCTAGTTCACTGGTGACACCAATCGGCCCCATGCCCGGCCCACCGCCTCCGTGTGGGATACAGAACGTTTTGTGCAGGTTTAAGTGACAGACGTCGGCACCAATGGCGCGTGGGCTGGTAAGACCAACCTGGGCATTCATATTGGCACCGTCCATGTAGACGCGTCCACCATACTCGTGAATGATGGCGCAGATTTCTTGGATGGTCTCCTCAAACACCCCGTGGGTAGACGGATAGGTTACCATCAGTGCGGCCAGGTTGTCGCGATGCTCCTCGGCCTTGGCTCGGAGATCATCCACATCCACGTAGCCGTCGTCCGTGCTCTTGATCACCACCACGCGCACGCCAGCCATCACAGCCGAGGCGGGATTGGTTCCGTGAGCGCTAGCAGGGATGAGGGCGACGTTTCGGTGACCTTCACCTCGTGCTTGATGGAAGGCACGGATCGTGAGCAGTCCAGCATACTCTCCCTGAGCACCGGCATTGGGCTGCAGCGACATCGCATCAAAGCCTGTGATCTCGCAGAGCCACGTTTCCAACTCGCGGAACATCTGCTGGTAGCCTTCGGCTTGATCGGTTGGAACAAACGGATGCAGCCCTCCAAACTCCGGCCAGGTAAGTGGCATCATTTCGGCAGTGGCATTCAGCTTCATCGTGCAGGATCCCAAGGCAATCATCGAGTGAGCCAAGGAGAGATCCTTGTTCTCGAGACGCTTGAGATACCGCAGCATCTCGTGCTCGCTGTGGTAGGTGTTGAACACAGGGTGTGTCAGGTAGGCCGACGTTCTGCGGAGGGTATCAGGTACCGGCGAGCGCACCTCGCGCACCAAACGATCAATCTCTTCAAGGGTACAGGCACTGCCGCTGCACACCGACACCAATTCGGCAATGTCCGCCATCGTGGTTGTTTCATCTACCGACACACCAACATGCCGATCATCAATGCGACGCAGATTGACACCATGCTGCACGGCGAGGGCGTGGACGGACTCGGCAGACGTCACCTGTAGAGTCAGGGTATCGAACCACGTGCTGTTCACGGGACCACCGGAACGGGATGCAAGGGCGGAAGCAAGGGCACACGTAAGGGTGTGAATACGCTCACCGATGCCACGCAGACCCTTGGGGCCATGGTAGACCGCATACATTGCTGCGACGTTGGCCAGAAGGGCCTGCGCCGTGCAGATGTTGCTCGTAGCCTTGTCGCGTCGAATGTGCTGCTCGCGTGTCTGCAGAGCCATGCGGTAGGCAGTATTGCCTTGGGCATCTACGCTCACGCCGATGATTCGGCCTGGCATGATACGCTTGACCGATTCGCTCGCAGCCATGAAGGCCGCATGGGGACCACCGTAGCCAAGGGGAACTCCGAATCGCTGGGCTGAACCCACGGCGATGTCCGCACCCCATTCGCCAGGAGGAGTCAACATCGTTAGCGCCATCAGGTCGGTACCGGCACAGACCATGGCACCACCTGCGTGGGCACGGGTGCAGAAGTCGGCGTAGTCCCGTACATCGCCAGAAGCCGATGGGTACTGAATGTAGGCGCCAAAGGTCGTACCGTCATCAAACGTTGCCGTGCGATAGTCGCCGGTGATGATGCTGATGCCAAGGGGCTCAGCCCGCGTGACAAGAACATCCAAGGTCTGTGGAAACACCTCGGCGTCCACAAACAATGTTGTAGCCCCCTTCATCGATGCAGGCCGCGCAGCAAACATCACGTGCATGGCTTCAGCGGCCGCCGTGGCCTCGTCCAGCAGGGAAGCATTGGCAATCTCTAACCCCGTGAGGTCGATGACCATGGTCTGATAGTTCAGCAGCGATTCCAGCCGTCCTTGAGCGATCTCCGCCTGATATGGCGTGTACTGAGTATACCATCCCGGATTCTCGATCAGGTTACGCAGGATCACTGGCGGCGTATGGGTGTTGTAGTACCCCATACCGATGTAGGAGCGAAGGAGCTGATTCTTCGCCCCCAAGCTGCGCATCTCACGCAGGAGCTCGACCTCTGTGAGCGGCGATGGCAGGCTTAGCGGTTTGGGTAAGCGAATCGAGGCGGGAACGGTCTGCTCGATCAGTGCATCCAGCGAGTCTGCGCCAACAGCGGTAAGCATATGCTCCACATCAGCTGGCGTGGCACTGTTATGTCTGGCCTGAAATTCGTCGCGATACATACGGGTAGTGTTGGGGAGAAAGATGGTGAGAATGTTCTAAATGTTTGGATCACTTGCCGTCTTCGTGCGTCCGATCGCGGTACTGACAGCAGTTCGGCAACTTCGCATAGGCAGCATCGTTACCCTTTTGGTTTTCCACGTCGTAGCCAGCGGCAAGGATGGCATTGACAATGGCGGTCGAGTCCGCCACGGAATTGTCGAAGGTTGCCGTGAAGAGCTTCGTGTTTTTGTCCCAGGATGCATCACCCACGCCACGCACACTCTCGGCGGCGCGGACAATCTTTTTCTTGCAGGAATTGCAGTTCCCCGACACCTTGACGGTCATCGTCTGATTGGTGGCAAACAGCAGAGCTGTCAGCAGAAGAGCGACGTGCATGGTTGTACTCCGGTAGGTGGGATTTCAGACGAGCAAAGTTACGGTCTGCCGTAGTTTTGACGTATGAAACCACGAATCCTGTCGATCGTTATTGGGCTGCTGGTCATAACAGCGGTCTTGGTGTGGAAATTCCAGCCCGCGGACACCCCTGTCGGAAGTGGCGGTGCATCGGCTGGTCCAGGGCCGGGAGGCGGTAAGCCCCTTGCCGTTCTGGCCATGGTCCTCCAACCCCAAGCCTACACCGAGTCGGTGACCCTCACGGGGTCGATCGTTGCCAACGAGGCCGTGGTGATTCGCCCGGAGGTGTCGGGACGAATCGTGGCGGTTGGCTTCTCCGAGGGACAGCGCGTGGCTAAAGGACAGATGCTCGTGCGCTTGTTCGATGCCGATCTACGGGCTCGGTTGAAGCAGGTTCTTGCCCAAGTGGCACTGGATTCCTCGCAGGTTGATCGGTTGAAGCGTCTGCGTGCCGTAGACGGCATTAGTGCCGAGGAGTTTCAGCGGGCGTCGGCCACCTTGGAGATGCATCAAGCCCAGGCCGACGAGATTCGAGCGCAACTTGAGAAGACCACGATCACCGCACCGTTTGCCGGACGTGTGGGTCTGCGCAATGCCAGCATAGGTGCCGTGGTAGGTCCTACCTCCGATATCACGCTTCTGCGGGATGACTCGCAGCTCAAGGTGGAGTGCACCGTCCCTGAGAAGTATGCCACCACCATCGCCGTTGGCACAGAGATGACCTTTTCCGTGAGGGGATCGCGAAGTACGACAACCTACCGGGCCCGCGTGTATGCCGTGGATCCGGAGCTTAATCCGGAATCCCGTACGCTGCGCATTCGTGCGATGATTGCCCAGCCGACCGGTTTACTACCGGGCATGTTCGCCGATGTGACCGTTCAGCTGGCAACGCTACCCGATGCGCTGTTGGTCCCCACAGAGAGTGTGGTGGTAGACATCAACGGTCCGAAGGTGTTTGTGAAGAACGGTGGTGTTGCTCGACAGGCTCGCATTACCACGGGCACGCGCACGCAGACCGACATACGGGTGATGGAAGGGTTACTGCCTGGCGATACGGTCCTGACCACGGGAATGCTGGTGATGAAGGATGGCCTGCCGATCAATGTGACGGTGGAGTCCGCACGATGAACCTCTCTACCCTCAGTATCCGCCGACCGGTACTTGCCATCGTGATGAGTACCGTGATCGTTCTCCTCGGAGTGGTGGGGGCTACCTTCCTGGGTGTGCGCCAATTCCCGGATGTAGACCCACCCGAGATTACGGTGCAGACCACCTACACCGGCGCAAGTGCGGAGGTCGTCGAGTCACAGATTACCGAGCCCCTTGAAGAATCCATCAATGGTATCGCCGGGATTCGATCCGTGACATCTTCCAGTTCGTACGGGCGAAGCTCTATTACGGTGGAGTTTGAGTTAGGCGTCGATCTTGAAACAGCTGCCAACGATGTGCGCGACCGCGTAGATCAGGCACGCCGCCGACTGCCGGCGGATGTGGATCCTCCGCAGGTGTCAAAGTCGAATGCCAACTCGAGTCCCGTGGTGATCATGTCCGTGTACTCCACGAAGCGATCGCTGATGGAGGTCAGCGAATACGCTGCTACCACGCTCAAAGAGCGCCTGCAGACCATCGAAGGTATAGCCGAAATCGTCATCTGGGGCGAGCGTACACCAGCGATGCGGGTGGTACTGCAACCGGCCAACATGGCCGCCTACGGCATGTCGCCCAACACGGTGCGCACTGCCCTCCAGCGTGAGAACATCGAGCTGCCTACCGGGCGAGTGGAAGGCATGAGCACGGAGCTCACACTCCGTACAAAAGGCCGACTCTCTACCATCGAAGAATTCGAAGACGTGATCCTCCGATCGGACGAGCGGGGAGTAGTGCGCCTTGCCGACGTCGCCCAGATTCGCCTCGGCGCTACCAATGAACGCACGATCCTCAAGCGCGACGGCGTACCGATGGTAGCCATGGCCGTTCGGCCTCAACCGGGAGCGAACCAGGTAACGATTGCCACATCCTTCCGCAAGCGTGTTGATGAACTGCGGCCACAGGTACCGGCCGACATCGCGCTCGAGATTCGGTATGATGCCTCAAAATTTATCAATGCGGCGATTTCGGAAGTGATCGAAACGCTGGCAATTGCCTTCGGGCTGGTGATCGTGATCATCTTCCTCTTCCTGCGGAACTGGCGCGCAACCTTCATTCCCGTGATTGCCATACCCGTGTCGCTTGTGGCATCATTCTTCGTGATGTGGATTGGCGACTTTTCCATCAACCTGCTGACGATGCTCGGCATTGTGTTGTCGACTGGTCTGGTGGTGGATGATGCGATCGTGGTGATGGAGAACATCTACAAGCGCATTGAGCGAGGCGATGATCCCGTCAAGGCTGGCGACGAAGGCTCCTCGGAGATTTACTTCGCCATCATCTCTACGACGATTACCCTGGTGGCGGTCTTCGTACCAATCATCTTTCTACAGGGCTTAACAGGGAGACTCTTTCGCGAATTCGGCTTTGTTGTGGCCACGAGCATCGTGGTGTCGGCCTTTGTGTCGCTGACGCTTACGCCCATGATGAGTACGCGGCTGCTGCGGCGCCAGGAGCAGACCGGCGCATTGGAGCGTGCCACGGAGCCGTTCTTCCAGTGGTTGAATCAACTCTACGACAGGACGGTACGATGGTCTGTGGATCATGCCTGGATTGCCGCGCTGTTTATGGTGATTTCTGCCGGCGTGATCTGGCAGGTTGGTGGTGGACTGCCATCGGAAGTGGCTCCACTGGAGGATCGCAGTCAGTTGCGCATCATCGCGGTGGCACCCGAGGGGTACACGTACGAGCGGATGGATGCCTTCCTCGACAGCTTCCGAGCCACCGTGGAGAGCCTCGTCCCAGAGAAAGAACTCGTGTTGACGGTTACCTCGCCGAGTTTCATTGGTAGTGGCACGAACTCTGGCTTTGGCCGGATCCAGCTTACCGACCCAGCGCTGCGCGAACGCTCGCAGATGGAGATCGCCGATCAGCTGACCGCTGCCATGCGCAGCAATCCGGAAGCTCGCACCATCATCCAGCAGGAGCCGACGATTTCCTCCGGCTTCGGGGGAGGGGGCTTGCCAGTACAGTTTGTGATTCAAGCGCAGGAGTTGGCAGACCTGCGACGAGTAATTCCCGTGTTTATGGATGCGGCCAATGCGAGCCCTCTCTTCAACATCGTGGACTGCAACCTGAAGTTCACCAAGCCAGAGCTCTCGCTGCGCATCCGCCGAGATCGCGCTCGTGAGCTTGGCGTGTCGGTTGCCGATATTGCCGAAGCTCTCCAGGCAGGATTCTCGTCGCAGCGGTTTGGATACTTCCTGCGCGGTGGCAGGCAGTACGACGTGATTGGAGAAATCGATCGGTGGCAGCGCATGACGCCAGAGGAGATCATGGGGCTCACCATTCAGGCCCGTGACGGCTCGCTGGTGCAGCTCACGGACCTTGTGACGCTCACCGAAGAGAGCTCGCCACCGCAGCTGTATCACTACAATCGTGCAATGAGTGCCACGATCAGTGCCGGACTCGCACCAGGTGTGACGATCGACAAGGGCATCGCCGAAATGGACCGTATTGCTCGCGACGTCCTCGACGACACCTTCACTACGGCTCTATCGGGACCATCACTCGATTTCAAGCAGAGCTCGTCGAGTATCCTGTTCGCCTTCGTGCTGGCTCTTGTGCTCGTCTACCTTGTCCTTGCTGCCCAGTTCGAGAGCTTCGTTGATCCGCTGATCATCATGCTCACGGTACCCCTCGCACTGGCCGGTGGCGTTGTCTCGCTTGCCACACTCGATCAAACGCTGAACATCTTCAGTCAGATCGGTGCGATCGTACTGATCGGCATAGTCACCAAGAACGGGATCCTGATTGTGGAGTTTGCCAACCAGCTCCGGGATCGCGGTGCATCGTGGCACGATGCGGCCATCCAGGCCGCGTCGATGCGATTCCGGCCGATTCTCATGACATCGGCCGCGACCATCCTGGGAGCCCTGCCGATTGCCTTGTCGCTGGGGGCGGCGTCGGAGTCGCGCGTCGGATTAGGGGTTGTGGTAGTGGGCGGCATGATCTTCTCGACTGTACTCACGCTCATCGTCGTGCCCAGCTTGTACGTGCTACTCAGCAGGATCAAGCGTTCAGCTGTTGTTGCTGGAGCACTGTTGGTGTTGGCCTTGCCCGTGGCCGAGGCGCGTGATATCCGTGATATGCCAGATACGCTTACGTATCAGCAGGCCGTAGCTGCTGCTCTAGAACAGAACTTCGGTGTTCGCGTCGCGCGACAAGACTCGCTGCTGGCAGAGAATGTTGGAGCGACTGCCATTTCAGGTTTTCTGCCGCGACTAGATCTCTCTGGACAGTACATCGACGGTGCGAACGACATCACGCAGCGCTTAGCTGATGGCAGAACCATCAACCAAGATGCAGTGGGCTACTCCAATCTTCAGGCCAACGCCGTACTACAATGGACCCTCTTTGACGGACTACGCATGTTTGCGACCGCCGATCGCGCGGCGGCCCTGAAGAGTGAGGGGATGGCGTCCGTCCGTGCGCGAATGCAGTCGCTGATAGCCGATGTTCTTACGGCCTACAATACGATCGTTGCCACACAACGCTTCTTGCACACGGCCGACAGCGCGCTGTTGCTGGCCGAGGAGCGCTACCGCTTGGAGCGTCATCGGTACGATGCAGGCACGGTCTCTGGCGTTGAAGTTGCGCAGGCTGAGATTGATCGTAACAGTCAGCGGGCCCTCGTCATCCAAACGCGTACCGATCTGGCGGTTGCGAAGTCCGCACTGAACACGCTCTTGGCACGAGATCCTGAGACGGCCTTTAGCGTGCCCTCTGAAATCAGTATTCCACCGATGCCTTCACTCGAGGAGATCTACGCACAGATCGACGCGGCAAATCCGGAGGTGATCCGTGCTCGCTACGCGCTGCAGGCAGCATCGGCCCATGTGCGCGAAGCCACTGCCGCGCTGATGCCACAGATCGGTGTGCAAGGGGCCTACCGACTCAGTCGCGCCACGTCGGACGGCGGCTTCTTTTTAGAAAACCTCTCCAACGGTCCAAGCGTGGGGGTCACGTTTCAGTGGAATCTGTTCAACGGTCTGGCAGATCGGTACGAGCGAGAGCGCCGGATCATCCTGGAGCAGCAGCAACAGCTGAGCGAACAGTCGATCCGCAATGACCTGCGCGGCAGTGCCGAGCGCACGTTACGCATGTACACGGCCTCGGGTGAGCTCCTTGCTATCCAACAGCAGTCCTACGCGGCGGCTGAGCGCAATGCGATGGTGGCACTTGAGAAACTGCGAGTAGGCAGCATCACCCCACTTGAAGTGCGCCAAACCTTTCAGACACTTCTCGAAGTGGGGGCACAGGTAGCTCAGCTGGAGTATCAACAGCGGCTTGCTGCGACTGAGATTCTGCGAATCAGCGGCAGGCTGATGGACTAGCAACACGCCGTTGTAGTTTTGCACACCCTTGTATCACCTACGCAACAGCAGACGATGTCAACCCGTATTGAACACGACACCATGGGCGAAATCGAGGTCCCCTCGACGGCCTACTACGGTGCTCAAACAGCTCGATCCCTGATCCACTTCGCCATTGGTGAAGAACGCATGCCCCGCGAAGTAGTAGCGGCCATGGCCATCCTCAAGAAGGCTGCCGCGATGGTCAATCGCGACCTAGGTGTGTTGAAGAGTGAAACAGCAGCCCTGATCGTACAAGCCTGCGACGACGTTGTTGCCGGTACACTCGATGAGCACTTCCCGTTGAAGGTGTGGCAGACGGGCTCCGGCACCCAGACGAACATGAACGTGAATGAGGTGATCGCCAACCGCGCGATCGAGATTGCCGGCGGCGAGCTTGGCTCCAAGAAGCCCGTTCATCCGAACGACGATGTCAACAAGTCACAGTCGTCGAACGATACCTTCCCAACGGCCATGCACATCGCAGCGGCACTGAGTGTGTCACACAGCGTGCTGCCGGCCGTGCGTGCCCTGCGCGATACGTTCGCAACCAAGGCCGAGGAGTTCGCGCCGCTCATTAAGAGCGGCCGAACACACTTGATGGATGCGACACCAATCTCGCTGGGGCAGGAGTTTTCCGGCTATGTGCAGCAGCTCACCAACGGGATTCGTCGTCTCGAGCAGTCGTTGGAAGGTCTCTACGAACTGGCACTTGGTGGGACAGCTGTCGGAACCGGGTTGAATACGCATCCGGAGTTCGCCGAGCGCTCGGCTGCAACCATCGCTTCGCTTACGGGACTTCCGTTTGTGAGTGCGCCAAACAAGTTCGAGGCACTCGCTGCTCACGATGCACTGGTGTACGCTCATGGCTCGCTGAAAACGCTAGCAGCATCGCTGATGAAGATTGCCAACGACGTGCGCTGGATGGCATCGGGTCCGCGTTGTGGCCTCGGCGAACTCAGCATCCCGGAGAACGAACCAGGCTCCTCAATCATGCCAGGGAAGGTCAACCCAACGCAGAGTGAAGCCATGACGATGGTGGCAGCACAGGTGATGGGCAACGACGTTGCCATCAATATTGGCGGAGCATCTGGAAACTTCGAACTCAACGTGTTCAAGCCTGTCATCATCTACAACTTCCTGCAGAGCTGTCGACTGCTCGCCGATACCTGCACGATGTTCAACGAGCACTGTGCTGTTGGCATCCAGGCCAACGTGGATCGACTGAACTTCTACAATCAAAACACGCTGATGCTGGTAACGGCGCTGAACCCGCATATCGGCTACGATAATGCTGCCAAGATTGCCAAGACTGCTCATAAGAATGGCACCACGCTGAAAGTGGAAGCACTCAAGCTGGGTCTGTTGACGGAAGAGCAGTTCGACACCTTGGTTCGCCCGGAAGACATGCTTGGTCCCAAGGCCTGAGCACCCAGCTACAACCATGCACACTGCCCACAACGTTGATCTCGCCCCGCATACCACCTTTGGTGTGCGGGCACTCTGTGATACGTTGGTCACAGTGCGCTCAACGCAGGAACTCGCCGAGGCTTTGGAGTCCTATCCCGAGGCGCGCATTCTTGGAGGGGGCTCGAACATCCTCTGCACGAGTGATGTACATGGCCCAGTCATTCACCTCAGATTGATGGGCGTGACCAAGACTGACACGCTCGTGACGGCGCAAGCAGGGGAGTCGTGGCATGGCCTCGTGACGTGGTGTGTTGAGCGTGGCTTAGGAGGATTGGAGAATCTGGCTCTGATTCCCGGTACCGTCGGTGCCGCGCCCATGCAGAACATCGGAGCCTACGGTGTAGAGCAGGATGCCTGTTGTGCCGGGGTCACGGTCATGGATCGCCGCACGCGCGAGCTGATCAGGCTCCTTCCCACCGACTGTGCATTCGGATACCGTACCAGCAGATTTAAGCAGGAGTGGAGAAATCGCTACGTGATCACCGAGGTGCAGTACCGCCTCTCCAACGCACCAGACTACCACGTGCACACCGAATACCGTGATGTGGCCGAGGAACTTGCCGCCCGTCACTGCTCGCAGCCGTCACTACGCGATGTCTACGAAGCGGTTGTTGCGATTCGCCAGCGAAAACTTCCGGATCCTGCCTCAATAGGTAATGCTGGTAGTTTCTTCAAGAATCCCGTCGTGCTGGCATCACAAGCTGCAGCGTTGCGGGACGTGCACCCACAGATGCCGACGTACCCACAGAGTGATGGTACGGTCAAGATTGCTGCCGCATGGCTCATTGATCAGTGCGGCTGGAAGGGCTACCGTGAGCACGATGCCGGTGTACATGATCGTCAGGCCTTGGTGCTGGTCAATCATGGTACGGCCGTAGGTGCGGAGATTCTGGATCTGGCCAACCGTATTCAGCAGTCTGTCGTGGAGCGATTTGGTATCCCGTTGGAAACCGAGGTCAACGTCTGGTAACCGAGGCTACTACTCCAGCGGACAGTTCGATGGTCATGTCGGCGTCGGTCACCGTCTCGAGTCGGTGAGCAATCACCAGCACCGTCACGTTGGCAAACTCCTCGCGAATCGTGCGCTGGATCAGCGCGTCGGTAGCAACGTCTACCGAGGCTGTGGCCTCGTCTAGCACGATCACCTTGGCGTCTACCAACAGTGCACGAGCCATACAGAGAAGTTGTCGCTGACCCTGAGAGAAGTTGGCGCCACCCTCTGTCACGCGTGCCAGCAAGCCCCCTTCCAGCCCACGAATGTGACGGTCCAGTTGTACCCGACGCAGCGCCGTCCAGATTTCGTCGTCGGTACACTCGTGAAAGCGATCGAGATTACTTCGTACCGTGCCGATGAAGAGTGTAGGATCCTGGGGGATAATGGCCATACCCTTGCGCAACCGGTCCAGAGGAATAGCCGACGTAGGAACACCGTCGATGAGAATCTGTCCCTCTGTTGGCTCGACACAGCGGAAGAGTACCTGGAAGATGGTGCTCTTGCCCGACCCCGTGCGACCAACAAGACCCACCTTTGAACGTGCCGGGATGGAGAAGGACACGTTGCGCAACACCAGTGGTAGGTGGTCGGCATAGCGCACGGACACCTGCCGAAACTCTACTGCGCCGTGCGTTGGCCATGGCTCGGAGGCTGAGAGCTCTGGTTCCTGGGTCGTACGTGGTTCGGCGGAGAGAGTGCCGTAGGAGCGAAGCCGCTCGACGGACGTCATCCGTGATTCTACCTCGCTGAAGGCCCGTACTGTCCAATTCAAACTCCACCAGAAGCTCAGGGCGTACGTCAGCACCACGCCAGCCAAACCGGTACTGATCGTTCCCTGGTAGGCCAACACAACAAGGCCGATGCTGGTGGCCACGCTTACGGCGCCGCTCACGATGGGCACGCGCACAGAGAACCATCGGTTCAGGAGAATGCTCGTCCAGTACTGCTGCTGAAATGCCGTGAGGAGTTTCACGTAGGTGTCGCGGAAAAACTGCTCGCGCGCAAAACCATGGATCACATCCAGTCCGGTGATCATTTCTTTGAAGTGGGCATACCGTGGAGAGCGGGCGATCGACTCCAGGCGCTTGGCCTCGCGTGCAGCGCTGCGGTAGTCGCGCTGCAGACGGTAGTACAGCAGCAGTGAGGGGACGAACACCACCACGATCAGTGGAAGCACGGCAACGATCAGTACGAGCGAACCGATGGTTTGCGACAGCGACTTGAACGACTGTTCCCAGTTCCAGGCAAGGAAGTCATCGACACCCTCCATGTCGCGAGCGAAGCGGTTGAGTACGCGCCCCATGGGAGTACTGTCAAAGAACCGCAAGGGAGCCGCCAGCACACCCGCCAGAGCATGATCGTGAATGGATCGACCTGCAGCCGCCGAGCGATGCAGCCACAGCAATCGCTCCAACAACCAACCCGTCAGCACGAGCGTACCTAGTCCGCCATAGATCGCCACTGCGATCAGAGGGTCGACGACCACGGTAGTTGCCTTCTGCTGCGCCTGATCCAGCCAGTAGCCCATCCAGGACGTCTGCATCATGGGCAGCACCGTGATGGCCACCGAGGAAAGCACCAGGCCTACCAGGATGATCGGAGCCCACACCGGGTGGGTGCCCATCATCGCACGCACGTATTGTACGTACGCGCCCACGCCTACGGCGCCCGTATCGCGATCTTCGTCCACAGTGATCCGTGAAGCGGTTTCCTGTGATTCGTGGACGACGTCGTGTGATACGTTCGGGCTGTGCTCCAGACTGTGCTCGTACTCTGGTTCGGTACTGAGGTGGGAGGGGGCTTCCGTCATGTCTGCCTCGCTGGGGAGGAGATCGCGGACGTCCTCGAAACCTCCAAGGCCGATGATGCGGCCCTGATCCAGCACCACAATGCGATCGAACAGATGGAGGTGAGCCAAACGGTGCGTCACTACGACGCGCGTTACCGTGGCCCACGCTCCAAAGAGGACATCGCGAACCAGCCGATGTTCGGTATCAGGATCCACGGCTGAGAGAGGATCATCTAGAAACACAATGCCAGGTTGGTGCCAGACGGCCCTGGCCAGCGACAATCGCTGCTTCTGCCCTCCAGAGAGATTCACACCGCGCTCGCCAATCTCAGTCGACAATCCCGTGGGAAGTGCCTGGACATCGGGTCGCAAGGCACAGGCCTCCAGTACCGCCAACATCCGCTGGGGGTCCACTCCAGATGCTTCGCCAAAGGTGATGTTCTCTTCGACGGTGGCATTCATGATGAAGGCTTCTTGAGGAACGTAGGCGGTGCGAGGACGCAGGTGTTGGTGATCGGTGGTGAAGACCACCGACCGCTGATCAGCGTGATCGACGTGATGTATTCCCGCCAGACAGCGCAAGAGTGTACTCTTTCCACTGCCGACGGCACCCACGATGGCAACGCTCTCGCCGGGCTGTACTCGCAGAGAGATATCGTGCAAGGCGTTCTGCTCGGCATCAGGGAATCTCAGATTCAGCATCACCGCTTCGACGCCCACGGGTTGAAGTGGTGGAGAGGGCTCGCGTTCATCATTGGAACGCGTACCCGCAGAGAAGTACATCTGGAGCCGGTTGGCGGCTACACGGGCATGCTGAAGGTTGGCCAGCAAATGACTGATCATGCCGAAGGGCTCCTCCAGCATGGCAAAGAGCGACAAGCTGGCAAACACCACTGGAGCTGTCAGTGTGCCACCAAGCAATACGTACGTACCGAATCCTACAAAGGCAACAATGGTGGTGGTGGATACGAACAGGGCCGTCGACAACGCATCGGTGCGGACGATCCGCAATCGCGTTGCGATCTCTCGGCCACGCACGCTGCCAACCTCCGCCAGCACGCTGGGTTCCCAAGCTTGGTACTTCACCACCCGAATACCATGCAAAATCTGCGACATCAGCGTGACGCGCTCGTCGCGCAGCTCCATCAGCTGATGGTCAAGCGTGCGATAGCGCCGTGCAACGATGACGGACAATGGCGAAAGAACTACCAGCGTTGCCACGGCTGCAAGGGCCGCTATTCCGAGGTACCACGTGAGCAGACTCATCACGGCCGTCGTGATGAGTATGTTCCATGCAAACTCAGGCAGAAAGAAGGTACTCTCTGCAATGGCGTAGGTGTCGCTGGACAGGTGGTTCACCAGATCACCCGTATGCATGGCTGCCCGCGAGGAGTGACGCAACGTCAGGGCATGGTCTACCACACGCTGATTGATGCCATTGACCACGATGGCGAACGCTTGAAGCGCGTTGGCAAAGAAGTGCTGCATGATGACGGCACCCGTCATCCCCGTCAATCCCAGTGCGGTCGCTAGGATCAGGATGCCGACGGGAATCGTCTCGGCACCGGCCACGAGTGGTAGTTGCTCCAGCAAGCTCTTGATCAGCATGGGTGTTGCCAACGACACAGCCAAGCGCACGACCATCAGCCAGGCAATCGACCGTGCGGGAGCACCAGTGGCTCGAAAGGCACCAAGAATGAAGGGCCAGAAGGCCTTGGGGTCCAGGACGGAATACTGTGCGCTGGCACGCTCGGGGCGCAGCACCTCGGGCATGGGAGCTGCGTCGCTCGCCTCGAGTGGACGCTGCCTACCAAGGCGAATGAGCGGCAGGGCCTGCCGAAAGAGAAGACGGTCGAACCAGCGCATCAGATACGTGATTCCAGTGACGCCGACATCTCCGGTGATGCTGCCTGTTCGAGAAAGTCCAGAAGCGACGTCAGGTTGTTGTCCACGCGGATGAGCGAGCGCGTATGAGGAGTCAGAAACCCATGATCGAGCATCGTCGTGAACTGTGCTTCAAGGTGATCGTAGAATCCGTCCACGTTGAGTACGCCGATCGGTTTGGCGTGCAGCCCAAGCTGCAACCATGTGACGGCTTCGAACAGCTCCTCCATCGTGCCAAAGCCCCCTGGCAGAGCCAGGATCATGTGGGCACGTTCCATCATCATGAGTTTCCGCTCGTGCATGCTCTGCACGACGATGTGCTCCGTGACATCGCGGTAGAGCACCTCCGCCGTGCACAGGAAGTGGGGGATGATACCCGTTACGTGTACATCATGCTCCACAGCGGTGCGCGCAAGCTCGCCCATGAGTCCTACGCCACCTCCGCCGTAAACAATTCCCCACGACCGATCTCGGGCGTGTATCGCTACCTGTCGTGCGGCTGCAGTGTAGGTGGGAAGCGTCCCGTGTCGGGAGCCACAGTACACAAGGAGGTTGGTCATGGCTGATTATGGTCGTTTAGGAATGAACAGTTGCTGTTTCAAGCCGAAGCGTTTCACGACGTTCTTGCGCAAGTAGTCCATCGCTTCGGGGATGGAATCGGTTACCAGAAAACGGTCCATGTCGGACGGGGAGATCGTACCCTCGCCGACCATCTTTTCGGCAGCCGCCATGATTTCTGCAAAGTACTCCTTGCCGATGACCACCACGGGGAAGTTGCGGATCTTACCTGTCTGCATCAGCGTGACGGCCTCGAACAGTTCGTCGAGCGTACCAAAGCCCCCTGGCATCACGACGAAGCCCAAGGAGTACTTGATGAGCATGAACTTTCGCACGAAGAAGTAATCGAACTCGATCATTAGATCCAGGTACGGGTTAGGGTACTGCTCGTGCGGCAGGATGATGTTACAGCCGATGCTCGTCGCACCAACCTCATGGGCACCGCGATTGGCGGCCTCCATAATACCTGGGCCTCCACCGGTCATCACCGTAAAGCCCATCTCACCAAGTGCAGCACCTACTTCGCGAGCGAGTTGATAGTAGCGGTGGTCTTCCTTGAACCGTGCCGAACCAAACACCGTAATGCACGGTCCAACGAAGTGCAGTTTCTGAAAACCACGAATGAACTCCTTGGCCGTGCGCAACACAAAGCCGAACTCTTTCAGACGCGAATGGGGCCCGGAAAGAAACTCAACTTCCGTGCGATCTGGGGTAGGGTTGTTGTCAGCCATAGAATCAGGAGGGTGCTACTTCACAAACATGGTAAACAGAAACGGAGCCACAGCCAGGGCAACCAGCGACGCAAGAATGCGCGTGACGTACCTCATCTGAAGTTGTTGGCGCTCCGTTTCTGAGAGCTCTACGGCCTGAGCACGCACGGTACCTAGACGCTTGAAGTTGACCCAGGCAAAGCGGACGATGCCAATGGTAACCATGGCTAGGACGAGATGTGACATAGGTGCAGATGCTTAGTGAGTAACAATCAGCAGCGTACTTGATACGAGGGAACCATTGGCAAC
>JAURGP010000078.1 GCA_030833725.1 Candidatus Kapaibacterium sp.
GAATCAAGAATATTAACCATAATCCACTGGTCAAAGCCACCATAAATAAGTGAAAAAGGACAATTCCGATTCGCTTCATGGAATCACATTAATCACAAAAGAGATCTTTGTACAGGCCTTCCTTCTTTGGAGAAAGAAGGGTCAATCTGAATTTATCTCTGGGCTTATTGGCTATAGTGTTTTGTCAGCACTTAGAGTTATACCTTTAGCGAAGGACAATTGAACATATCTGACCGTATGAATGCTAAGAAGCAAGCAGGAAATGCGCCAAATTCTCAAACTAAGAGCATAGGAAACTACGGATCAGAAGGTTTGGGGTTCGAATCCCTACGGGCGCGCAAGACGCTTGTTTTTGATTTGAATTTCAATTTCATTGAGTGTGTTACTCACTGAGTGTTAATCACCGGGTCGTTTTCTTACTCGTTTATGTAAGTCCCTGAGGTTCTACTTACTCCCCCCAGTTCCACTCATATTGCCTATCAAAGCTCAACTACTTTCGCTCTCATGCCAGCTATCCAAGCTCTCTGCTCTGATGAAGTTGCTTTTTAGGGCATAGGCCTTAGGCTTTATGTGCATTAAATAACGGTTCAACCGTTCTCACTTCGCGGAGTGCGGGCTTAGTTCTAACGCGCCATCACTCTTGCGATCTTCGCAAAGGTGTTTTAG
>JAURGP010000079.1 GCA_030833725.1 Candidatus Kapaibacterium sp.
GGACTTCAAGGCGATCAAGGAGTTCAAGGACTTCAAGGTGATCAAGGAGTCCAAGGATTACAAGGTCTTCAAGGAAATCAGGGAGTTCAAGGTCTTCAGGCAAATCAAGGTCTCCAAGGTCTCCAAGGTGATCAAGGAGTTCAAGGAGTCCAAGGACTCCAAGCAAATCAAGGTTTGCAAGGTCTTCAAGGCGATCAAGGAGTTCAGGGTCTTCAAGGTCTCCAAGGTGATCAAGGAGTTCAAGGAGTCCAAGGTCTTCAAGCTAATCAAGGTGTACAAGGTCTTCAAGGCAATCAAGGAGTTCAAGGTCTCCAAGGCGATCAAGGAGTCCAAGGAGTTCAAGGATTACAAGGTAATCAAGGTCTCCAGGGGGTTCAAGGTCTTCAAGGAGATCAAGGAGTTCAGGGTGTTCAAGGTCTACAAGGTCTCCAAGGAAATCAGGGAGTTCAAGGACTCCAAGCAAATCAAGGTTTGCAAGGTCTCCAAGGTGATCAAGGAGTCCAAGGTCTTCAGGCAAATCAAGGTCTTCAAGGTCTCCAAGGTGATCAAGGAGTCCAAGGATTGCAAGGTCTCCAGGGAAATCAAGGAGTTCAAGGAAATCAAGGTCTTCAAGGGGATCAGGGAGTCCAAGGATTGCAAGGTCTCCAAGGAGTTCAAGGAC
>JAURGP010000080.1 GCA_030833725.1 Candidatus Kapaibacterium sp.
CAATGCCGTGGCCACCAAGGTTGCTGTGGGCATCAACGAAGTTCCTTCCGGTCTTGCTCGGGCGCTCAAGCAGCACGCCGATGGCGAGGGTTCGGCCTCCTGAGGCCGGCTCTGCTGAAGCTCTCCGATCCGACTGTTTTCACAGATCTGTTGCTGATTCCCAACCATGTCTGCTACTACCGATCAAATCCTCGAGCAGCTGAAGTCCCTCTCCCTGCTGGAAGCCTCTGAGCTTGTCAAGCAGATCGAAGAGGCCTTCGGTGTGTCCGCCGCCGCTTCCGCTGGCGTCGTGATGGCTGCCCCCGGCGCTGCCGCTGGTGGTGGTGAAGCCGCTGAAGAGAAGACCGAATTCGACGTCATGCTCGACGGCTTCGATGCTGCCGCCAAGATCAAGGTCCTCAAGGCCGTCCGCGAAGCCACCGGCCTCGGCCTGGGCGAAGCCAAGGCCCTCGTGGAAGGCGCCCCTTGCGCTGTCAAGGAAGGCGTGTCCAAGGCTGATGCCGAGGCCATGAAGAAGGCCATCGAAGAGGCCGGCGGCAAGGTCACCCTCAAGTGATCCCGCTGCGGGTTGCCCTGGGCAGCCCGCTTTTGCTTCGAACCGGTCCTTCGGGGCCGGTTTTTTTGTGCCTCAGCTCAGGTC
>JAURGP010000081.1 GCA_030833725.1 Candidatus Kapaibacterium sp.
CCTCCGGCAAGATTATCTTTGAAGGCCGCGATATCACCGATTTAAAGCCTTCAGCGATGCGTTCGTTGCGTGCGCAGATGCAGATTATTTTCCAAGATCCATATTCAGCGCTTAACCCACGTCAGACAATCGGAAAAATTATTTCTGCGCCCTTTGAAATTCAAGGAGTCGAACCGGCTGGAGGAATGAAGCCCGCCGTTCAGGCGCTGATGGAACGAGTGGGACTTAATCCCGAGCACTACAACCGTTACCCACATGAGTTCTCGGGCGGACAACGTCAGCGCATCGGTATCGCTCGCGCCATCGCCTTAAAGCCTCGCTTTATTGTTGCCGATGAACCAGTTTCAGCTCTCGATGTTTCAATTCAAGCCCAGGTCATCAACTTGCTCGATGACCTCAAGGCAGAAGAGAAAATCAGCATGGTCTTTATCGCCCACGATTTATCTGTTGTGCAACACATCTCTGATCGCGTAGCGGTGATGTATCTCGGCAAGATAATGGAGCTAGCGCCAACAGCTGATTTATATGCAACTCCGCACCACCCATATACAACAGCTCTTTTATCAGCAGTACCACTACCTGACCCTCGCTCTGAAAGAACG
>JAURGP010000082.1 GCA_030833725.1 Candidatus Kapaibacterium sp.
TCAGCGCCTCGGGATCAACGACCAGCATCTTGCGCCCCTCGAACTCGGTCTCACGCACGTGCTCGCGGGTGATAAGGCGGTATTCCGTGTCATCGGCACCGGTTTCGAAAAGTTCCTGGTAGTGGAAAGGCGGGGTGGGCATGGCTTGCGGGAACTTTGAAAAGCATACGCCTGGCAGCAACGGGAAAGGCGAAAAGTCGCGCCGCAGACTCTCCCGATGGCCGATGCCCCCGTATTGACAATCCCGCCGGCCGACCTTTCATTGTCCCATGTCCAACCCCCTTGCCAATTTCTCCTCCAGCCTGACGCCGCCCGCCAACTACATCGTACCCACTGTCATCGAGACTGAGGGTCGCATGGAGCGCGCCTACGACATCTACTCGCGCCTGCTCAAGGACCGCATCATCTTCCTCGGCACGGAGGTGAACGACCAGGTGGCAAACATCATCATCGCACAGTTGCTCTTCCTGCAGATGCAGGACCCGAAAAAGGACATTCACCTCTACATCAACAGCCCGGGCGGCTCGGTCACCGCCGGCCTTGCAATCTATGACACCATGCAGTTCGTCACCTGCGACGTGAACACCTACTGCAT
>JAURGP010000083.1 GCA_030833725.1 Candidatus Kapaibacterium sp.
GAGTGGCGCGTGTCGCGTAACTGGAACAAAGATGATTGCGCCTGCAGTACCTTCGGTCTGTCGTGTTCGCATGAACGTCGCAGCACGCGCTCCATTTCCAAAACTCACCATTGTGGGCGACATCCCCGTTTCATAACTGCTAAAAAAGGCGAACATATGCCCAATCGGTTGGCCGATCAAACAAGTCCGTATCTTCGTCAGCACGCCGACAATCCGGTCGATTGGTACCCATGGGGCGACGAGGCCTTTACTCACGCACGTGAACGCAATGTCCCGATCCTTTTGTCCGTGGGATATTCCGCTTGTCACTGGTGCCACGTGATGGCACATGAGTGTTTCGAGGACGATGAGACTGCCGAAGTCATGAACAAGATGTTCGTCAACGTCAAAGTTGATCGTGAAGAACGTCCAGACGTTGACGCGATATATATGGACGCCGTGCAGGCGATGACGGGGCGCGGTGGATGGCCAATGACGGTCTTTCTTTCTCCCGATGGAAAGCCGTTCTTCGGCGGAACCTATTTTCCAAAACCTTCATTTCTCCAGTTAATGAATGCGATCACCGATGCATGGAACAACCGCC
>JAURGP010000084.1:0-290 GCA_030833725.1 Candidatus Kapaibacterium sp.
TAAATCGGTAGGCTTAACAATGTTCCAAAAAGCAAATACAGGATTGTCATAGTGTTGCTCATCTGCTACCCAAACAATTTCACCATTCTCAAACTTATGTTCAGGGAAATGTTTTACGAATGGCTGATTAAGTTGTTCAATCATTTTATTAAGTTCTGATTTCTCACCTGATACAGCAAGTGAATTAAATACCCAGTTTGGCATTGTTACTTCTTTCTAGTAGGTTATGATGAAATCATACCACAAGGGTCTGACATTTTCAGGGAGATTTCTTAAACTTCTTAAATAAG
>JAURGP010000084.1:300-571 GCA_030833725.1 Candidatus Kapaibacterium sp.
AACCCACGACCTCCGCCGTGACAGGGCGGTGCTCTAACCAACTGAGCCACCAGACCAAAGGTGTGCCAGGATTTAATCTCATCATTCACTCGCAACTAACCTGGCGGTAGTTGTTACCTTTTAATTAATTGAGTTATCTTACCAAGAGGCTTGATACTCAAAATAGTCGAACTTACTTTCAAGACATCTATTGATAATCCCGATAGTATCGTTCAAATCTGCAAAGTAGTATTCGTCATACTCTGTTGAGCCAAAGAAGAAACCTGAACCT
>JAURGP010000085.1 GCA_030833725.1 Candidatus Kapaibacterium sp.
AGAGCGTACGATCGGCCTGCGCGCGTGTCGCTCGAACTGCAGGACCCTTGCTTGCATTCAAGACGCGGAACTGGATACCCGCTCTGTCCGTTGCTATTGCCATAGCCCCGCCGAGGGCATCAATTTCCTTAACCAGGTGACTTTTCCCGATCCCGCCAATAGCTGGGTTACACGACATCTGACCCAATGTGTCGATGCTGTGAGTAATCAGCATCGTTGCGACACCCTGACGCGCAGCGGCGAGCGCTGCCTCTGTGCCGGCATGGCCACCACCGATTACGATTACATCGAACGGCGTTGGGTATTCCATTGTTGTCAGGGGCGGAGTCGTCATGGGTGCCTCTAAAATGACTGTTCGCGGTTTTAGGGTGGAGAAGTATATAGAATTCAGCGTAGTAGTGAATTGCTTTATTTGGTCTTTGATTAAAAAACAATCACTTTATTACAGACATATTTCTTTCAACACACTTTTGGTACCTGTTGCTGATCGCCTAAATAGTAGATAGCGTGTTAATACTGATAAATATAGTAAACAGGTTTTCTGTGGCTAAGTCGAATTATAGTA
>JAURGP010000086.1 GCA_030833725.1 Candidatus Kapaibacterium sp.
ATCTAAATCTGAGGCATCTAAACTTCAGATCCTTCTAAACCCCTTTCACTTTTAGTTTAGCAACGTTCACGAACCGACACTACCCTTTTTTCAATGTGTTTAGTTGTCTGACTTATTCGTGTTTATCAGTAAGTGTATCATGCTTTGATACAGAATGCGATGGTATTTTGAAATAAAAATACCAAATCTCTGCTCAGCCTCTTGCGGTTTATTTGCGGATACTGGTACAATAGAAGACAGAAGCGAAGGATACCTATAGGGTCCTAAACTCGCCGGGATAGCTCAGTTGGTAGAGCAGAGGACTGAAAATCCTCGTGTCAGCAGTTCAAGCCTGCTTCCTGGCAACATACGGGATAGCGTCGTCCAAAATAAATTATCGCAGACATGATGCGTTCTCACGAACGAAGTCCGAGAACACATCAATGAGAAAAGTCTAGAGAAGCTCTCGTTACACCGGGCATTAAACCACAAATGAGTTTAAAACACCTACTACACAAACTAGAAGAAGCCATAATCCAAGACCTGAGAAAACTGTTCCCTTGTTTTCAAC
>JAURGP010000008.1 GCA_030833725.1 Candidatus Kapaibacterium sp.
TGACGGTACACCTTCTGGTGCGGTGGTAAGGCGCTCGAGATGTGCAGTGATGTGCGCCGTGATATGCGCCGTGATATGCTTGGCAATCATATCAAACTCAAGGTTGACGGCACTGCCAACAGATAGTGCGCTGATCGTAGTGCGCTGGAGTGTGTGGGGGATCACGGCAATCTTGAATCGATCTGCGGCGAGCTCAGCGATCGTAAGTGACACGCCTTCCATGCAGATGGAACCAACGGGAATCAGCCACTTGCCGAACGAGGCAGGGTATCTGCACCAGACTTCCCAACCATTGTCGTTGTGAATGATCTCGTCGATCGTTCCGGTGGTATCCACGTGACCCTGGACCATGTGGCCTCCGAGCCGGTCCATCAATCGAACCGCTCTCTCAAGGTTTACGCGGCTACCTTCATGAAGCGTTCCCAACGTGGTTTTCCGCAGCGTTTCGGCCACGGCAGTCACCGAAAACGTGGTCTCATCGTGATGCGTCACGGTCAGGCAGCAGCCGTTCACCGCAATCGAGTCGTCCACGTGGACGTCGGTGGTGACATGCGGCGCCGCGATGGTAAAGTGGCGCCCGTCACCGTCGTGTACGGCACGTATAATGGTGCCGACTTCTTCAATGAGTCCGGTAAACATCAGGAGAGCGTCGTATCTACGATCCTCGCACAAAGGCGGAGATCAGATCGCGGTAGTTGGAGATGCCTAAACCAGCTGGTACACCCTCGTGGCCAGCGCCCTCTACGCGGATGATCGTCTTTGGGTTCTTTGCTGCGCGATACAATGCTTCACCATGCACGGCGAGAGGAACAAAGATGTCATCCTTGCCGTGAAACATCAACAGCTTAGTATCCACCTCAGCAATGCGATCGATGTTCCGATAACCATCACGCAGAAGGTATCCACCTGGGATGTTCAACACTGTTCCTGTCTGGACCAATGCCTCGCCACTGGCGAAGATCGATTCGGTGATCACCCCGGCAGATTTGTGTCGCGTAGCTGCCCACAGGGCCGGTACGCCACCCAAGGAAAAACCATAATGCACAATCTGTGTGGTATCCACATCCGTGCGCTCACGCACGTAGTTCAGAGCTGCTAGGGCATCGGCCTTCAGCGACTCCTCGTCGGTGCTCTTGCCGGTGCTCATGCCATAGCCCCGATAGTCGTAGATGAACACATCGAAGCCACACTGATAGAGGTACTCTACACGTGGCCAGTAGTACTGGAGGTGGTCGTAGTTGCCATGGTGGTACACGATCACCGGATGCGGCTCCACGCGCAGAGAGTCGGGCTGACGGCAGTAATATCCGTGGAGTGTCTCGCTGCCAGATGTCAGAAGAACGGCTTCTCGGTATTCAACCGCGATGACGTCCGTCGAGAGATCATAGGCTTCAAGGACTTGCGAGTTAAAGAGGAAACCGTCGAGAGAACAGGAGCCAAGCAAGAGGGCAATCGCCACAAGGGCAGGCCAGAGAGTACGCGGTAGAAGTGTTACAGCCACAGGACACCTCCAATGAAGACGCCAAATGAACCATGACCCCTGATCGAGGATTCTCCTTCAACAATGCCTGCCATGGTATTCACGTTCGCTGCCTGCCAGATCAACTCACCTTGCAGTGAGAACTTGTCACTCACGGGGATCTGCGTGCCGACCATCGGGCTAAATAATAGCGAGGTCACGTCGACCGGACCCAGCGCCTGCCATGTGGCATGCGTGCCGGCATAGACCAGTGATTGCGGAGCGATCTCCCAACTGGCCGTAACCTGCATATCCGGGTAGAGCCGCACGTTCTGTAGCTTGACCATATCCGAAAACGCAATCACCCGGCCAGAGACGGTGATCTCGGGGGTAACACCATCCTGATGGAGGGCACGCACGCTGGCGCCGGCGTCCAGACCCAGCACACCAAAGGCGGCCATCAGCAAGTGTACGTTACCGTGGTAGGTGAGGTCGTCGGTAACGCCGTAGGCGCCACCGGCCGTGAGATAGGGCACAAAGCCAATAGGCGATTTTGTGGGAACGATTGGTCCGCCAATAGAGGCGGTGGCCATCATCTGATCCTTTTTGAGGACGCGCACAGGTGCACCCATGCTGCAGGAGGACAGAAGCACCACGACGATCGTAAGTGCTCCGATCATCATTGGTCCTGCGATACGCCCGCTGATAGGACCGATGAGACGAGTATTTGGTAGTTTTTGCACCGACGAATATAACCCTATGCACATCATTTCAAATCATAACAGCTCTGCAGCCGACGTCCTCGCTGCGTGTGTCCAGCAGCGATCGATCGATGATGTGGTACGCATGGTACCGTGGCGGTGTACCATCATCGTTCCGACATCAACGTACCGACGTGCCATCGTTCGGTCGTGGGCAAAGCTGCGTCCCGGTGAGGTGATGCCCGACGTGCTCACGATGCACCGTTATGTCCTCCGCTCGGCACGCACATCGCTACCGATGGCCACGGATGCCGAGGCGCAAGCCGTGTTGGATCGTGCGCTCCAGGATGCCAACGAGCGATTTCGTCCACCGGGGTTGACCATCCAGAATCTACTGCGCTGGAAGCAGGAGCTGCTTTCGCCGCAAGCACTGGTTGGTGTGCAACATCCAGATGCTGATCAGCTGCATCGCATTGCACGAATCTGGGCCGCCTACGAGGCACGGATGCAGGGTGTGGCGTTGGATCGCGGAGATCTCGGTGCTGGCGAGATTCCTGTCGACGATCAACCGATACTCGTGCTGGCAACGCACGGCTTGTCAGCAGCGGACGAACAGATGTTGTTGTCGCTCGCCGAGCGAGGTGCTACGATTGCCATTCAGTTTGTGTCCGCCACATTGTCGCAGAGAGACCGCAGCTTGGAGGTAGCGCAACGTCTCACGGCGCGGGGGTGGCATCCCATCGACGACGATACTTCCGAGCACCTCCGTCCATCCCATCCGGTTCATCTCTGGACGGCGCCTACGCCGCGGGATGAAGTGCGGACGATCATTGGCGCTGTGAAGGTCTTAGCAGCATCCGGAACTCCACTTGATTCCATCGCGATCGTCCTGCCTTCGAGCTCTGTGTACACCACGCTCCTCGAGACGGAAGCCGAACAAGCAGGTTTGCCATTGAACATCGACGTGCTGACGCCGCTTGCCGCAGCACCGGACACAGCAGCCATTTACGCAGCCTGTCGTGTGGTCATCGACCAGTGGGATCGCTCCGACATTGCACGCCTAGCCCACGTCTGTCCCATCGTGGATGGTGTGGACATTTCCATGTTGCCGAGTGCGGCAACGCAGTATCGTATTGATGGTGGGCAGGGGGCTCACTTCTGGCGCGACCGCCTGCAGCGCCGAGTGGCAATGCTTGAGACTCTCGAGAGTGCCGACAGCCCTGATACCGATGCCATTCGCGCCGAGCGGATGCGGGCTCTGGCGGCTCTGCGCGCCGTGCAGAAGTTGTCGGGGCTGCTCTCTGTACCAGATCGGTTGATGAAGGCCTCTGATGTCGTTCGCTACATCGGGGAAGTCGCCGTACACCTCGGTATCCAACTCCGCGATGACGTCCGTGAAACCCTCCTTGCGTTCACCACATTCTGTGATCGACACGAGGCTGCTCCAGCCCCGTTCCACGAGCAGTTGAGCCGCTGGTGGTTGTTTGTCCAGGCTGAGCAGCGCGTGGTGCACCCGGCACGTCCCGACGGCGTTGCCGTGATTACTGCGGCGGATGCGCGACTGCGTGCGTGGGATGTGGTGTTTGCCCCTGGTTTCATCCACGGGATCCGACCTCGACAGAATAACGATCTCGTCGACGTCGAGGTGTTAGGGGCTCTGCAGCGTGTGCGCGACGATGAAGATGTCTCGGATATCCTCCGGTCAGCACGCAGCATTGTAGCGATGTCACGCCCAATGACGGTGGACGACGATGACGCCCTGGCCTCGGTGTACTGGGAGATGATGGATGAAGCCCGGGTAGGAAACCCCACTTCACATGATCCTCACCACGTTGTTCGCGTGCTTGCCGACGTTCAATCGCAGCGGATGCTGTTGCACCGTGGAGAGCTTCAGGCCTACCAATCTGGAGCGGGCTATCACCGTGAGCTGGTACAGAAGGGCCTCCAGCCGGATCAGCTCGAGAGCAGTGCTCGCGAGCGGCTGCTGGACGTCTGTGCGCGTCCGCTTAGCCCCTCGCGGATTGATCTGGCTGCCTCCTGCGGATATCGTTACTATGCCGAACAGATTCTGCGCGCTCAGTTTCCAGAGCTGATCGATGACATGCTGACAAGTATGGAGCGCGGTACGCTCATGCATGCCGTTGCACATCGATTGTTCAGCAGTCTGCAAACCTCACCGCTGCCGGAGGATTCCTGGACGATCCAGGACATCCGTGCGGCGATGGTAGATCTTCGCTCCTGCACGATGGATGCACTCGTGCAGAAGTGTGTGGAGATCTTTCACGAAGAGCGGCTTCGGTTCCCGGATGAATACCTGTACCGAGAGGCTGAGGATCAAGCGTTTCTAGACTACAACGAGCGCCCGGGTATTCTACGCCGATGGTTGCAGCTCGAGTACGACCTCGTTCATAACCACGAGCAGGACAGCACCCCCTTCTATCCCATCGCCTTTGAAGTGTCTATTGAGGACGATGTCGTGCTTGCCGATGGCCGAACGGAGCGAGTGCGACTGCGAATCGACCGGGTGGATGCCCGAGTGATTGCACAAGGTGGCAGTGATACGGTCGAAGTGCGCGTTGTGGACTACAAGACGTCTACCGAGCCGGTGGGTATGGAGATGCGTGAGGGACGCGTCTCGCAGATGCCGATCTACATGATCGCACTGGAACAGTGGTTTGCGCGTCATGACCTTGCCGTGCAGGTTGTTGAGGCGTCGTACCATGTGTTTGGCAGGTCCGTGCTGTCGTCCAAGGGACCCAAAGCCGTGCGAGCCGTGACCACCGATGAGAGTCAGCTGACGAAGCGATCGTATCCTGTGCTACAAAGCGATGTTGCGCCTTTGGTCACGCAAGGGATCGACACCATTCGGGAGCACCGGTTTGGCGTAGCTCCATCGGCGAAGGCCTGCAACACCTGTCGGATGCACGAGCTGTGTCGTGTTGACGACTGGGGCCACGTATAACCATCAATCACACCAGAGCAGTATGAGCAAGCGACAACCGCCGAGAACACCTTCGATCCATCCACTTCCAGCATCCAAACTGAAGTGGGTCTGCCCGCCATCGGCGCTTCCCTTCAAGAGTACCAAGGAATTGAAGCCACTTACCAAGATTGTTGGTCAGGATCGGGCGATCGAAGCACTGCGCTTAGGGGCACGCATTCGCTCGCAAGGGTATAACATCTGGGCTTCAGGTGTGGTAGGAACCGGTCGGATGACTACCATCCGTAAGATCCTCGATGAGGTGAAGCACGATACGCCGGTACTTCACGACTTTGCCTACGTCCACAACTTTGCCAGCCCGGATCGTCCGGTTCTGCTAAGGTTTGCCGCTGGCGAGGGGCGCGTGTTCCGCAGGATGATGGAGGATGCCTTGGCCGTGCTGCAGCGACGCATCCCATCACTCTTCGAGGAGACACAGTTCCAGACGGAGCGCACCGCGATCATCACCCGATTCCAGGCTCAAGAGGACGCACTCCTGAAGGAGTTCGACAGTAAGCTCCGTCCCGAGGGACTCACACTGGGGCAGGTGCAGGAGGAAGATGGGGCCACGCACGCTGAAATCTTCCCGATCGTGAACAACGAGCCCATGACCATGGACGAGGTGGCCGAAGCGCATGGGAAGGGGACCATCAGCGATGCGGAGTTTCAACGTATTCAGCTCTCCTACACCAAGCATCGCGACCAACTCACCGAGCTGGGTGGACGATCGATTCGTATTGCCGCCTCGTTCCGAAAGGAACTGTCGAAGTACGATCAGGCCGCTGTGGGCACCTTGATTGAGTCGGTGTTTGCAGACGTGCGGGCCAGCTTTCAACGGGATCGCGTTGCGACGTACCTCGCCGGTATTCAGCAGCATCTGCTGGACCACCTTGAGGAGTTCGTCAAGCTCCAGGCTGCCCGCCTAGCGGGCGCTCCCGATGATAAGATCGACGAAGCGCAGGACCTGCTCACCGAAAAGTACCGCGTGAATCTGCTGGTGGACAGTTACGCTACGAAGGTGGCACCCGTGATTGTCGAGACATCGCCAACGTATTCATCGCTGTTCGGGACCATCGAGCGGAGGATCGATGCCCGTGGCTATGCCGTGAGTGATTTCTCGCAGATCCGTGCTGGAAGTTTGCTGCGGGCAGATGGCGGCTTCGTGGTGATGAATGCCATGGATGTCCTCTCGGACGAGCACCTATGGACGGCACTTAAGAGAGTACTCCTGTACGGTCATCTGGAGATGCAGTCACCGGAGTCGCAGTTCCAGCTTAATACGCTCAAGCCAGATACCATCAACGTGAACGTCAAGGTGATCCTCCTTGGCGATCCGGCGATCTACCACGCCTTGTGGGAGGCCGATGAGGACTTTCACAAAATGTTCAAGATTCATGCCGAGTTCGAGGGCGACATTCACCGAACGGCACAGATGATGAAGCACTACGCTCAGTTCTTCGCGCGCCTAGCCGAAGAAGAGCAGTTGTTGCACTGCGACCGGTCTGGCGCAGCGGCGCTGATCGAATGGGCCGTGGCCTACACCAGCCGCCAGGAGAAGATCACCTTGCAGTTCAGCTATGTGGCCGACGTCCTTCGCGAGGCGGAGCATTTCGCGCGCCAGGCTGGTGCCAACGTGATCTCCCGCACCCATGTGCGCCACGCACTGGACCAACGTCGCTGGCGTAGCAATGCTACCGATCTGCGTCTGCGCGAGGAAATCAAGAGTGGATCGCTGCTGATCGATGTGATCGGTGCACGCGTTGGCCAGGTGAATGGCCTTACGGTATATCAGGCGGGTATTGTCGGCTACGGCAAACCCTCGCGCATTACCGCAACGGTGAGTGCCGGGAGTAGGGGGATCATCAACATCGAGCGCGAGGTGGATCTCTCTGGCCCAATTCACTCCAAGGGCGTGCTGATCCTTTCCGGTCTGCTGCGGTCGTTGTTCTCGCGGTCGCAGCCAATGTCGTTTACGGCCTCGGTCGCCTTTGAACAGTCCTACGGAGGAGTGGATGGCGATAGTGCCAGTGCGGCCGAAATGATTGCCCTCCTGTCGGCCATCAGCAACGTACCGATCCGACAGGACATCGCCATTACCGGGTCGATCAACCAGAAGGGCGACATCCAGCCCGTTGGCGGTATCAACGAGAAGATCATCGGCTTCTTTGAGGTGTGCGAAGACCGCGGATTGACGGGCCAGCAGGGCGTGATCATTCCTGCGCAGAACGTCAACGACCTGATGTTGCGGGACGATGTGATCGCAGCGGTACGAAAGAAGAAGTTCGCCGTGTACCCCATTACACGTCTGGAGCAGGCGGTAGCACTGCTGACGGGTATGGCGGCAGGAGAGAGTCTCGCCGACGGACAGTTTGCCGAGGGTACGCTCTTTGGCAAGGTGCAGACCAACCTCGATGTCCTGCACGAGGCTTCACGCTTGCGAACGCTGTAACTGTCGACAACAGTTCGACTAGTGCCGGAAGTGCCGCATTCCCGTGAACATCATCGCGATGCCGTGCTCGTCCGCCGCAGCAACCACTTCGGCGTCGCGTACACTGCCCCCGGGTTGGATCACGCATGTAGCACCGGCTTCGGCTGCCTGCAGGAGTCCGTCGGCAAAGGGGAAGAAGGCGTCCGAAGCAACGGCGCAGCCGGCAAGGTCCAAACCGGCATCCTGAGCTTTACGCACAGCGATGCGAGCCGAGTCCACGCGACTCATCTGCCCGGCACCAATGCCTAACGTGCGGTTGGCTCGGGCGTAGACAATGGCATTGCTCTTGACGTGCTTGGCTACGGTCCAGGCAAACATCATCGACTGCAGTTCCTCTTGGGTAGGCGTGCGTTTCGTCACCACCACGGGCTCGCCGTGCATGAGCGCATCGTCACCCGATTGCACCAGAAAGCCCCCTGCCACCGAACGCACATCCAGTGACGACTGCGCACGATAGCGATCGGTATCGAGACGGATTAAGCGACGATCCTTCTTCTTCTGCAACCGCTGTAGAGCTTCCTCCGTGTAGGACGGTGCGATGATCACCTCGGTGAAGATGCTGTGAATCAGATCGGCGAAGGTCAGGTCGATCTCGCGATTCACACATACGATGCCACCAAAGGGGCTTACGGTGTCGGTAGCAAAGGCCCGCTCCCACGCTTCGATGAGGGACTCGCCACTACCTACACCACACGGATTGTTATGCTTGACGATCGTCACCGTTGGCTGGCTAAACTCCGCCGTGAGCGCTGTGGCTGCGTTAATGTCCAGGATGTTGTTGAACGACAGTTCTTTTCCATGCAGAGGCTGAAAGATCTGCGTGAAACTGCCATAGAGCGCTGCCTGCTGGTGGGGGTTCTCCCCGTACCGCAGTGATTGATCGAGGCGCAGTGGTAGAGCTGTTTCAACGGGAAGCGTACCACGTCCCTGATCAAGTCGGTTGCTGAAGTACGCTGCAATCCGTGCATCATACTGAGCTGTGTGAGCATACGCTTCATAAGCCAGACGCTCTCGCAGATCCATCGGGACGGTGGTCCCCGAGCGGATATAGTCCAAGATGGTATCGTAGTTCTGCGGGTTCACGACGATCAAGGTGTGGGCGTGGTTCTTTGCCGCTGCGCGCACCATGGCTGGACCGCCGATGTCGATGTTCTCAATCACGTCGTGGTGTTCTGCCAAAGGGTTGGCTACGGTATTCTCGAAGGGATAGAGGTTGATCACCGCCAGATCGATCGACGAGATACCGTGCTCCTGCATCTGCGCAACGTGAGCTGGATTATCCAGCTGAGCAAGCAATCCACCGTGAATCTTTGGATGGAGTGTCTTGACCCGCCCGTCCATGACCTCGGGGAAGCCTGTCACGTCCGAGACCTTTGTCACAGGAATGCCGGCAGCAGCAAGTGCTGCTGCGGTCCCACCCGTAGAGATGATGGAGACACCCGCTTGGTGAAGGGCTGCGGCGAGATCCGTGATACCGGTTTTGTCGGAAACGGAGAGGAGAGCGGTGGTGATCTTCTGGTTCATGGCGCAAAACTACGGAGAGCTTCGTCGGCAACATGGAAACTGCCACAAATCAGCGTTGGCCCCTGTTGCTCCGCTGCCAGTACTGCCTGGGCCACTGAGGTATGCGAAAGAACTGATGACATACCAGCTTCTATAGCAAAGAGTTCGAGTGCGTTGGTATCCAAGGCCCGCTGTAGGGCAGGAGCGCATAGGTGCAGGGTGTCCACCGCCGGTGCCAGTGCACGGAGCATTCCGGCAACGTCCTTGTCGCGCATGGCTCCAAACACCACCTGCCACGTGTGATCGGCATATCCTGCTGCGCGCACCGTAGTAATGAGGGACTCGATGCCACCGGGATTATGCGACACATCAACCACCACCACGGGATCGCGCCGAAGGAGGTGAATTCGTCCAGTGGTTCCGGTGGTAGCCCGTATGGTGCGGAGTCCGTTGCTGATGTGGTCTTCTGTGACAAAGAAGATGCTACGCAACGCTGGTAGCGTTGCCATCACCGTCGCGATGTTGGCGGCCTGATGTGCGCCGGCTAGTTCAACGTCGAAGTACTGAAGGGCATCGTCCATCAGGACGCTCGCCACCATGGTCAGGTCGGGCGTGATGCGGTCCACCTCCACCCGTACGACGTCCGGTGCATAGGTAAGCGTGGTGCCCGCTCGTTCAGCCGCCGTCGTGAAGACCCTCCGAACAGCTGTTGCCTCGGCCACATCGCCCACAGCAAGGAGCGGCCCCAACACCGCCGGAGCCCCCTGCTTGATGATACCGGCCTTTTCGCCGGCGATCTGAGGCAGGGTGGTACCGAGGTACTCCATGTGGTCGTAGTCGATTCCGGTAATCACCGAAACGAGGGGCGTAACAACGTTGGTAGCATCGAGTCGGCCACCTAAGCCTGTTTCAATGACGGCTACATCTACGCGGTGTTCGGCAAAGTAGGCCAGAGCCATCGCTGTGGTGACTTCAAAGAACGTACCACCAATGTTCTGGGCCAGATCCATGAGCGGGCGAGCGAGCCGCAGGATATCGTCGTCCGAGATCATTGTGCCGTTGATCCGAATGCGCTCATTGAACTGTACGATGTGCGGTGACGTGTACAGACCTACCCGGTAGCCTGCATGCTGCAGGATACTGGCCAGCATGGCCGACGTGCTACCCTTGCCGTTGGTCCCGGCAACGTGGATCACAGGCAGGCGGGCCTCCGGATGGTCGATCGAGGCGCATAGCTGCTCGATGCGCTCCAGGCCGGGCTTGATACCGGCGTGGAACGTCATGGCAAAGAGCTCGCTCAGAAGGGGAGTGAGGTTCGAGTTGCTGTCCATAGCGGTCGTGGTAGGTCGGTGGGATCAGAAACAGACACGCCTCTCATCTGTCAAGATGAGAGGCGTGTACGATGGATCATGTGTGATTACTCGCCGTCGACCGACTCGCTTGATTCGAGGTCTTCGATGGACGTTTCAGCCGAAGCTCCACCCTCGCCGTCATACTTGTCGGCGTTTGGTACGGGGTGGTTGGCATTGTACTTCGCGATGTCTTCCTCGGGCTTGCCACGCAGGAATTCCACCACCGAAAGAACAATCTTCTTCTGATCCTTGTCGAACTCTACCACCTTCAAGGGCAGGACGTCGTCCTGGTTGAAGAAGTCAGCGATGTTCCGGACAGGTGCGAAGGACAGTTGCGACACTGGCACAAAGCCGTCGACGCCTTGTGGCAGTTCAACGATCACACCTTTGTCGATGATGCGAACGATCTTGCCTTCGGTTTCCGTGCCAACACCGAATTCATTCTCGAAGATGTCCCATGGATTCTCGCTGATCTGCTTGTGTCCGAGGGAGATGCGGCGGTGTTCGTCGTCGATAGCCAGAACTACCACGTCGAGTTCGTCGCCCTTCTTCACAAACTCACCTGGGTGACGAATCTTCTTCGTCCAGCTCAGGTCAGAGATGTGCACCAGGCCATCAACGCCCGGCTCCAGCTCAACGAATACGCCGAAGTTCGTCAGGTTGCGCACCGTGCCCTTGTGGACGGAGTCAACGGGATACTTGGCTGTCAGGTCGTTCCATGGATCTGGCTCGAGCTGCTTCATACCAAGGGCAAGCTTGCGCTCGGACTTGTCGATGTTTAGCACCACGGCACTGACCATCTGGCCAAGAGCCACGGCCTGCGATGGATGCTTGATGTGCTGGGTCCAGCTCATCTCGCTGATGTGGATCAGACCCTCGACACCCTTCTCGATTTCGATAAAGGCACCGTAGTCGGTGAGGGAGACCACCTTGCCGGTGACCTTCGTACCTGGCTCGTACTTCTCCCCGATCTCGTCCCACGGATGTGGGGTGAGTTGCTTCATACCCAGGGAGATACGCTTGCGGTTTGGATCGTAATCGAGTACCACAACCTTGACTTGCTCGTCCAATTGGACAATCTCGCTCGGGTGGGATACGCGTCCCCACGACAGGTCGGTGATGTGCACCAGGCCGTCTACACCGCCCAGGTCGACGAACACACCGAAGTCGCTGATGGCCTTCACGACGCCTTCCAGAACGAGGCCCTTCTCCAGCGTGGACAGGATCTTGCCGCGCTGTTCGGAGAGTTGCTCTTCTAGGAGGACCTTGTGGCTTACAACAACGTTCTCGCTTGGGTGGTTGACCTTCACAACGCGCACGTCCAGCGTACGACCAACCCAGGCGTCGAAGTCACGCACGGGGCGCACGTCGATCTGCGAACCTGGAAGGAAGGCTTCGATGCCAAGCAGGTCGACCACCATGCCACCCTTGATGCGGCGAAGGATTCCCACTTGCGTCACCGTCTGATCTTCATGCAGCTTGAGAATGTCTTCCCACGTCTTCATGAAGTCGGCGCGGCGGCGCGAGAGGATCAATCGACCTTCGGCATCTTCGATCTTCTCAACGAAAACGTCTACAGCATCACCGGGTGTGAGTGTCTCGGCACCAACGAATTCGGCGCGTGGGACGATGCCCAGCGACTTGAATCCGATGTCTACCAGGATTTCATCTCGTGTAACGGACACGACCTTGCCGTGTACCATTTCATCTTCTTTGACTTTCGACAGGCTGTCGTCGAACATCGTACGAAATGCATCGTCGGTGAGCGACACAGCATCCAATTCACCTTCCAGAATGGCCGCCAGCGCCGTCTTGCGTGATGGTGCTGCGCGTTCTGGTGTCTTTTCCGCAGCTACAGCAACGGTCTCCATGCTGACGTCTTCAGTGGACGCAGCGGCTTCTTGTTCTGACATAAGAACTCCTCGACTACTGTACGCCGCGCCCCTCCGGTGTACCGTAGTCCACATGATTCGTGAAACATGGTTGGGGCTGAGATGGCTTTGCCAACAGAGCCCCAAAGATACGAGGTTTCACACGAATGTTCCTACAGTCTAGGTCTGATCGGTGTAGGTGAGGTGCTACACTACTCTGCAGCGACGTCGTAGGCCCCTAGGCGCTCATCGATCACCACTGGGATCGTACCGTAGGTGGTGTCGATCGACAGCGGAAGTGCTGGCTCGATTCCCTCGATGAGGGCGCTTTCGCGCTGCAACTCGGCCAGCCAGGTATAGAGGTTTGGACTGACTACAACGCAGGAAGGACGCTTCCCATGCTCTTGCACGAAGCGCTCGACGGTTGCGAAGATCTCATCAAAGGCGTCAAACCAGTCCATACGGGGATACGAAGCAATTCCCTTGCCAATTCATTCTAACTTTGTGACGTGGTGTGGCGCAGCCAGGAGCTACACCCCACGCGCCCATAGCTCAGCTGGATAGAGCAGCAGCCTTCTAAGCTGTAGGTCGCAGGTTCGAATCCTGCTGGGCGCGCACAGAGTTGGGTACAACGCACATCGTGTATCACTTGTGTATCACGAACTGGGGACCACCATGGGATACCTCTCAGGCTTTGGAAATGATGTAGCCACAGAGGCCGTGAAGGGGGCTCTGCCACAGGGGCAGAACTCTCCGCAGCAGCCGCCCTTTGGCCTCTACGCTGAACAAATCAACGGTTCGGCCTTCACCATGCCACGACACACCAACAAGCGGTCGTGGATGTATCGGATTCGACCGTCGGTGGTGCATCGTCCGTATGAGCGCATCAGCAATGGCCTGATCCGGTCGACGCCGTTCGACGAAGTGGTGACGCCGCCGAATCAACTGCGTTGGGATCCGGTGCCGATGCCCACTTCGCCGACGACCTTCGTCGACGGCATCATCACGATGGGTGGAAACGGCGATGCTTCGACGCATACGGGAAGTGCGATCCATGTGTATGCCGCCAACACGTCGATGCACGACACGTTCTTCTACAATGCTGATGGTGAGATGCTCATCGTGCCGCAGGAAGGTGCGTTGGTGTTCCTGACGGAGATGGGGAAGGTCGAAGTAGCTCCCGGTGAGATCTGCGTGATTCCGCGTGGCATCAAGTTCCGTGTGGAGGTGTCTGGCAGTGTGCGTGGCTACATCTGTGAGAACTACGGAGCCCCCTTCCGCCTGCCAGATCTGGGCCCCATCGGTGCCAACGGTCTGGCCTACCCACGCGACTTTCTGATCCCGGAGGCCTGGTTTGAAGATCGTACGGGCGAGTTCGCGGTGATTGCGAAGTTCCAGGGCAACCTCTGGCGTGGAGTGTATGATCATTCTCCGTTGAACGTGGTGGCATGGCACGGGAACTATGCTCCGTATAAGTACGACCTTGCCAACTTCCAGTGTATCAACACCGTCACATTCGACCATCCCGATCCATCGATCTATACGGTGCTGACCTCCCCAACGAATACGCCCGGGCAGGCGAACATCGACTTCGTGATTTTCCCACCGCGGTGGATGGTGGCCGAGCACACCTTCCGTCCACCATGGTTCCACCGGAACTTCATGAACGAATTCATGGGTCTGATCAAGGGTGTCTACGATGCCAAGGAGGGTGGAGGATTCGTACCTGGTGGTGCTTCTCTGCACAACTGCATGAGCGGGCATGGTCCGGATGCCGACACGTACAAGAAGATGACGGAAGTGGAGCTCGCCCCGGTGAAGCTCGACGACACGTTGGCCTTCATGTTCGAAACGCGATTTGTAGTGCGCACGACGAAGTTTGCGCTGGAGACATCGCAGCTTCAAAGCGACTACTGGGAATGCTGGCAAGGACTGAAGCCAGAGTTTCGTGGATAGCTCATCGGACAGTGGTGCTGCTGGTTTAAAGAATATTCGTAGATTGCTCGCCAGCCAAGTCCCGTGCGGTTACGCCGAACCCAACTCCGCCAGGTCCGGAAGGAAGCAACGGTCAGTTCGTTTGTAAGGCGCCACGGTCAACTTGGCTTTTTTATTTTCGACAAGGGGTCCAGCACCCGCTGGATGCTTCTGTATGGTTCGTCGAATCCTCGTTAATGTTACCCCTACGTACCTGCGCATCGCCATCACGGAAGATGGTCGGCTAGCCGAGCTCTTCACCGAGGAGCCAGATCGCGAACATCACGTTGGCAATATCTATTTCGGCAGGGTCAACAAGATTCTGCAAGGCATGAATGCTGCCTTTGTGGATATTGGCCTCGAGCAGGATGCCTTTCTGCACTTCTCCGACGTTGATTCATCGATGGAAGAGATTGCCGATGACGACGACGATGATGATGATCGCCCAACGGTTGCCTCGGCGCAATCCAGCGACGTAGCACTACGGACTGCTAAGGCAGCCCCCTCCAAGAAACTTCCCACGTTCCGCACTAAACGAAGCGGTAACGTTACGATCAACCTGCAGCAGAAGCAGAACGTGATTGTACAGGTCACGCGCGAGGCTTACCATCAGAAGGGCGTTCGGGTAACAACCAAGGTGGGCCTCACAGGCCGAAACGTTGTGCTCCTGCCGTTCGATGACGCCATTGGCGTGTCGCGGAAGGTCTCATCACACCGTGAGAGAAAGCGTCTGCGCAGTATTGCCCGTAGCGTGATACCCGAGCACATGGGCTGCATTATCCGCACTGCTGCAGCTGGCCTGGACGAAGAAGACATTCGACGTGACTTTGAAACACTGCTGGCGGACTGGCGTGACATCGAAGCCGAAGTACGAGAGGCCAAGGGGCCCATGCTCCTGCATGAGGAGGCCAGTGTTACGCACAGTGTGATTCGCGACCTGTTCAAGGACGATGTACAGCAGGTGATTGTCGACCATCCCAAGGTGTATCGCGAGATACGGTCCTACGTGGAGCGCACGGCACCACACCTGCGAGGCAAGGTAGAGCTGTTTGCCGACACCAAGCCGCTGTTTGAGATCTACGGCATCGAAAAAGAGGTGCATGCAACTCACCAGCGCACGGTGCGACTCAAGAGTGGTGGGTCGATTGTGCTGGATCACACTGAGGCGATGGTGGTTGTGGATGTAAACTCCGGACGTGCCTCCCATGAGCGCACGCAGGAAGACAACGCGGTGAAAACCAACTTCGAAGCTGCACGCGAAGTAGCCAAACAGCTGCGTCTGCGCGACATCGGTGGCATGATCATCGTGGACTTCATCGACATGCAGCACGAGGAGAACCGCCGGAAGCTGCTCAATGAGATGCGCAACGAGCTGGCTCGTGATCGGGCCAAGACGATTACCTATCCGATCACGCAGCTGGGCATCATGCAGATTACGCGGCAACGTATTCGGCAGAGCATGGCCGAGCGAACGTCTGAGAACTGTCCGCTCTGTTTCGGCACCGGCAAGGTGCAGTCGCCGCAGACAACGCTCACATCCATCGATCGCTGGCTGCGAACCTATCGGGCACGCACCTGGAGTTTGCGCGTCACGGTCACGGCGCATCCGTACGTTGTGCACTACATGCAGCGTCATCGTGGTGCTGCATTCTGGAAGTGGTTGCGTCAGTACTTCATGTGGGTCACCTACAAAGAAGACGATAACATGGAAGCCGGCGAGTTTCAGTGTCACACGCCGGGTGGCAAGGACATTACCTCTCAGTATCAGTAAGGCACTGCCATCAACGTGACCTCCACCCGTACCATTACGATCCTCGGTTCGACGGGCTCCATCGGAACACAAACGCTCCAGGTCCTTGCCGGACTCGGGGAACAGTTTCGGGTTCGATGGCTTACGTGTAACACGCGCTGGGAGGACCTCGCTCAACAGGTGCAGGACGTACAGCCATTTGGCGTGGCCATCCGCGACGAGGTAGCCTGCGCCGCGTTTCGCGAGCACAGTGGTTTCACCGGAGTGATTCTCTCCGGTGAAGAGGGACTATGCACCGCAGCAGCAGATCCGGAGAACGATGTGGTCATGAGTGCCATGGTGGGCTTCAGTGGCGTAGTTCCGACGATGGCCGCGATTCGAGCAGGCCACATCATTGGCCTGGCGAACAAGGAAACGCTCGTGAGTGCAGGCCACGTCATGGTTCCAGCAGCACGAGCCAGTGGGGCAACCTTACTGGCAGTGGATTCTGAGCACTCTGCCATCGCACAGTGCCTCGTTGGTGAGCAGGTATCCAGCATTTCGCGCCTGGTCATCACGGCCTCGGGAGGCCCCTTTCGGGCTACCCCCGCCGATGAGCTGGTGCACATGACGGCAGCGCAGGCACTGCGTCACCCCAATTGGACCATGGGCGCTAAGATCACGATCGACTCAGCCACCCTGATGAATAAGGGCTTCGAAGTGATGGAGGCCCGCTGGCTGTTTGATCTTCCAGCATCCAAAATCGACGTGGTGGTCCATCCTCAATCGATCATCCACTCGATGGTAGAGTTCGTTGATGGATCGGTCAAAGCTCAGATGGGGATTCCCACGATGCTGGTTCCCATCCAGTACGCCCTGACCTATCCAGAGCGTCAGCCGCTCGATCAACCGCGGATGGATCTTGTTGCCCTGGGCTCTCTGACCTTTGAGCATCCGGATCGTGAGCGGTTCCCATGCTTGCAGTTGGCCTACGATGCCTTGGAGGCAGGGGGCTCAGCAGGATGTGTGCTGAACGCAGCCAATGAAGTTGCCGTGTACGCCTTCCTTGAAGGTCGCATCCGATTTACAGCCATTCCCGAGGTGATTCAGCGCACGCTCCACAAAATGGAACATGTGACTGATCCGTCATTGAGCGTCATTGTTGATATCGATCAGGAGGCTCGGATCGTAGCCACTGAGCATCTGTCCCACGTTTGACCACCGACGAATACCAGCATGGACTTCCTTAGCCCCTTTCTCTCCTTTATCGTGGTGATCGGCATCCTCGTGTTCGTGCACGAATTGGGTCACTTTCTCACCGCCAAGTGGACGGGGATGCGTGCCGACGTCTTTGCGATTGGCATGGGCCCACGACTGTTCGGCTGGAATCGCCGGAACGGATTCACCTTCGGGAAACTACCCGAGGGACTCGACCTTGGTAACGACACCGATTACCGCATTAGTGCCTTCCCGATCGGAGGTTACGTCCGCATTCTGGGTATGATCGATGAATCCATGGACGACTCCTTCACACAGCGTGCACCGGAGTCGTGGGAGTTTCGCTCAAAGAAGAACTGGCAAAAAGCACTCGTCCTCGTGGCGGGTGTGGTGATGAATCTGCTGTTGGCAATCGGCGTCTTCTGGGCGCTGCCACTCATCAATGGCAAGCAAGACATGGCCACCACAACGGTAGCCTACGTCGAGCCCGGGTCGTTGGCCTCGCTGGCCGGCTTCCGCGATGGTGATCGCATCCTGGCGGTCGACGGCGGTGCCGTGTCCACATGGGGAGAGGTGACGAAGGGTCTTGGCTTGGAGCATCAAACGGCGATGCACTCTGTACTGGTAGAGCGGCAGGGGGCTCGGCTGGAGAAGTCTGTTTCTGGTAGGGATGTTGTCCGTGCTCTTGCTTCCGGCGAGGGACTGGGCATCTATCCTGCTGGTTTCGACGTGCAGCTGGGTGCCGTGATCTCCTACGGTCCTGCCGATAAAGGAGGTCTGCAGTCTGGCGACCGACTGTTGGCCATGGACAGTGTTCCGGTGCGCGTCCCATCACAGGTGCAACAGTACATCCGCAAGCATGCCGGATCAACAGTGATCTTTCACATTGCTCGGGGCGATTCCACACTGCCGTGCTCCGTGGACGTTAGCCGCGACTCGCTAATTGGCATTGAACTGCAAGCGACCTACACCGGTGAGATGCGCACGCAGACGTATGGAGTGGGCGAGGCCTTCTCGATGGCCATCGGTGAGGTGACCTCTACCGTTGGACTCATTGGCGCATCCGTCGCTCACGTGGTGCGCGGCGATGTGGAAGTGCGTCAGTCATTCGGTGGTCCCATTCGGATCGCCCAGATGGCATCGCAGAGCGCTGAGTTCGGGCTGGAGGCCTTCTTGCGCTTCATGGCCTTGATCTCGATCTCGCTGGCGGTGATGAACCTGTTGCCGCTGCCGGGCCTGGACGGCGGGCATCTTGTGTTCGTTGCCATCGAGTCGGTGATCCGGCGGGAGATTTCTCCCGTGGTTAAGATGCGTTTCCAACAGATCGGTGTTGCCCTGCTTCTGGCCTTTATGGCCTTCATCTTCTACCTCGACCTCACCCGATAAGACGACACTCTCAGACTACACGATGAAGATTCTTGTAACGAACGATGATGGTATCGGCTCGGCCGGTATCCTGGCTCTTGTACGCGCCATGCAAACCATTGGTACGGTGACGGTGGTTGCTCCCGACCGTCAGCAGAGTGCCGTAGGACATGCTCTCACGGTGGCAAGCCCCCTCCGTGCCAACGAGTACTATCGCGACGGTGCCCTCTTTGGCTGGGCCGTGGAAGGTACGCCAGCAGACTGTGTCAAACTTGCCATTTCCACGCTGCTTCCGGAGCGGCCAGATATCGTGGTCAGTGGTATCAACCACGGCTCCAATGCCAGTGTGAGTGCGATCTACTCCGGTACCGTGAGTGCTGCTACAGAAGGTACGATGATGGGGATCCCATCCATGGCCGTATCGCTGAGCACACTGGATCCGACGGCAAACATGGATCTGGCTGCCCAGGTGGCCGTATCCGTCGCGCAGCAGCTGCTGGAGATCGATCTGCCGTTAGGAACCCTGCTTAATGTGAACGTGCCGAACATCCCGGCGGAGGACTTCAAAGGGATTCGTGTTACGCGACAGGGGCACTCTCAGTGGCGGGACTACTACGAAGTGCGCACCGATCCCCATGGCCGACCATACTACTGGCTGGCGGGTACGCTGGTGCCGGTCACCGAGTTGGAGGATGCAGACGATCTCGTAGTCAAGCAGGGATGGGCGGCCGTCACGCCGATTCACTACGAGTTAACCAACGTACATTACCTCGAAACGCTTCAGGAAAAGCTGCGCCGGTAAACGGCAAGGAGCTCGTCAACGGAGTATGCCGGTGCCTGGACGCGCTCTGGCATCCTGCCATGTTGAACCTCGAGGACCACGTCGTGAAGCACCTGTCGAAGCGCCTCAACGCTGCCACTCTCAAAGAGTCGCGTGCCACCAGGGCGTTCAACGGCGTCCGATCCAATGGCCCATCGTCCCAACTCGAGGGCTTCCGTTAACGTTAAACTGCGACCTCCCTCGGTGCGCGTAGGGCGCACGACGATGTGGGCATGTGCCACAACCGGTAGCAGGGGGCCATCGAGGTTGCGCACGATCATCAACTGCGGATTCCGGCTCGCTGCGTCGTGCAAGAAGGCCAGAAGTTCCTGATCCACGATCTCGCCAACGACCAGTGCCGTGGCCACATCATCCGGCAACCCTTCTACAGCCTGTGCTACAAGGTCCATGCCGTACAGGTCCTGGCCGTTGTAACGCACCAGGCGCCCAGCGTTTACCACAACACGCACGGCCGCGGTACGCCAGCGCTCGGGAAGTGCCGCGGGCAGTGGAGCAGCGTACTCCCATCGGCTAATGGGAAGATCCGATCCGATGACGGTGATGGAAGCTGGATCCAGAGCAAGCCTGTCAACGAGGTCGGCACGCACATCTTCACTGATGGCTACCACGGCACGTGCACCACGGTACGCATTCCGCAGTTGACGTGTCCACGATCTGCGACGAAACTCTGGGCGGTCGCGGAATGAATGCACCGTGACAACGTACGGAACACCAAGTAGGCGCCATGCTGCACCAAACAGCATCATCCACCGCGCATTGCCTTCGTCGGTGTGGTAGTGTATCGGACGACGACGAACCAGATCGAAGACGCCAACGCGCCGCACATGCGTCACGCCGTCTGGCACGCCGCCTTGTGATAACCCTTCTGCCGCAAGCCCCTTACCCCGAAGTGCCTCTAACAACCGTACAAGGTGCACAGCTACACCACCATAGGGAGGTGGAAAGGGGCCAAGGAGGCGGAGGGGGTTCATCGCTTTCGGCCTACAAGCACGTGCATGTCCGAGCACATGTCTGCGTAGGTGGTAAAGACGGCTGGATCGTAGTGTGCCTGGGCATGGAGGTAGGACTCATCGCGCAGGATTTCAACGCCACTGTCTTCGATGAGAGCACGAAGGAGATGCCATTCAATTCGATCATCGGGCCACACATGGATATCGCCCTCCTCCGAGTACCGGGGATTGGATCGCTGTAACCACTTCGTGCGCCACCATCCCAGCGAGAACACCCTTCGCGTGTACCAGCTGAGGGTTCTGGGTAGCACAGTGAGCTCCCGGAACTCCGCAAGAGCTCGTCCCGGTTCGTAGTGCTCGTCACTGGCTTCGTGATCAATCACCAACACGCCGCCAGGTTTCAATACGCGTATCATTTCGCGTACAGCTGAGAGATAGTCCGGGATGTGATGAAGGACGCTGTAGGTGGCAATGAGGTCAAATGTTTCCGCCTCAATCTCGCACATGTCACGACCATTCAGGATCAATCCGGTCACGCCCTGGGGATCGATATTTGTTGTCATTTGCACAAAGGACGGCGTAACATCAGCAGCTGTCACCGTGCAGCCAAGATCCAAAAGGTGGCGAGTCAAGTTGCCGGTTCCGCAACCGTAATCCATGGCATGCCGTTCGCCAGTTTGGACATTATTCAGTGCAACGGCAAGGAGGTTCCTCAGTCTCGTTTGCTCAATAGGATTAAAGATCTCAGGATGGCGATCATCATAGGTGCTCGCCACAGCCTCGTGAACGAGAACATTTGTTTTAATGAGTTCGGAGTCACGTGTCACGATAGTTTGTACTTTTCTGAGGTATTGCTGCAATTCTTGGAGCCTGCCATACCGTGCAAGATAGTTCTCCGTCTTGCTTACCACAGCATCAGGATCAAGGGGAGCGTGATCATGCTCACCACCGTGCTAAAGAGAATGGCCTGTGCCAGCAGTTCAGTATCTAGGTTGTAGCGTTGGGCGAAGACCATGGTGAGAACCATGGTTGGCATTGCTGCCTCAAGCACCGTAGCCAGCTCTACGTCATGGCTCATCGGCGTCAGGTGGGAGAGGCCATAGGCAATCAGAGGAGCGATGATCACCTTGATCACCAGGGACGGCGTAAGCATGGCGGCCTGCGACCAGCGAGGAACCTGTAGTGCGAGGCCAATGGTGAACAGCATCACTGGTGCTACCACACTGCCGGCCATGGACGTGAAGGTTGTGACGGCGGGGGGTAGGGAGAGCCCGGCGACATTCACCAGCATACCAACCACTGCAGCGATGAACGGAGGTAGGGTCAGGATCGAGCGTAGGCTGCGCCATACGGACAGCCGCTGTGACGTCGATCCGTAGCGTATCCCCATCCACGCACCGAGGGTAAACAGGACCGGAGACATACCAAGCATGTCGAAGACGATCGGAATGCGAGCGAACTCCGGGCCGACGACCTTCGTGACCACGGGTAGCCCCAGGTACGTTGCGTTGCAGAACGTGGCCGCCAGCAACAGTGCCCCAATCTGCGGGTCGCGCAGACGACTACCCATCATCCGAGCCACAATCAGCCAACTCAAGGCCGCACTTGCCAGTGCGGTGGTGATGGCAATGGCCGGAATCATCCAGAGTTCATGGGACAGCGGAGCCGTGGCGAGTGACTGAAACGTGAGGGCTGGCAAGAAGACGTTCAGAACCATACTTCCAATAGCGGCACGAAGATCGGAAGCCGCAGGAATGCCGGGCACGAATCGGATGAGGATGCCAGCAGCAATCAGCGTGAACAACGCCGTAAAGACGTCCAGCATCGAGGAGTAGTCAGTCATGTGTGGACAAAATTAGCATGTAACAAATCGCCACAAATTGCAACTCATCCCACGGCGGCCATGGCACATTTTGCCCATGTAGATGCACGAAGCAGATAGACAACCTTCTCGAAGGGAGTGTATGCATATCCGAATCGTGGGCGCATCAAAACCGCCGCTCCGTGTGCTGATCGAGGCCGCACTGCGATCGGTCCACCACCACTCCATCCACACGGTGGGGTGGGTGGACAGTACCGCTACCGTGCTCGAGTCGGCGCGAGAGTGGCAGGCAGATCTCGTTATTCTCGACCCCGGCATGGATCGGGGCAACCTGCTCCATCAATGGCCATCACTGGTGGGTTCGGCTCCCATCCTGCTCTGTTGGTCGGCCTCGGCACGGTATGCGGCCCCGGCCTTTGCTGCTGGAGCAGTGCATTACCTCACTGCTGAAGCGTCTGGTGCAGACATTCAGGAGGCACTCGATCGCGTTGCCGAGAGAATGGTACGCCATGTCCGACCGCCTGGAGGTGTCGATCCCCAGAAGAACGTCCTGCGCGAAATGGTGACTCCGTTTCGGCGCACGACCATTGCCATGCCAGGCTACGATGGGATCGAAGTGCGTCCGGCTCGAAGTGTGGTGAGCGCTCACGGCTATGACGGCTATACCCGCATCCACCTGTTGGAAGAGCCGCCAGTGATCCTTTCGAAATCCCTCGGCGAGATGGAGGGAGAACTGCGCGCTGCTGGACTCCTGCGTGTCCACCGCTCGCACATGGTGAATCCGGCATTGATACGTCGGGTGCTGCGTGGCAAGACGCCCCGTGTAGTGATGATCACCGGAGAGCACGTTGATGTGTCGCCCCGATACCGAGACATCCTCTACGAGGCGCTGTGCCTCAGCTCCGCGAGGCGTGGGCTCTGAGAAACAAGCGCAACATCGCAAGACGCCACACGAAGAGGGCGTGGCGATTGTCGCCACGTTGATAGGCCAACACCACCTTGTGCACGGCTGCCACGTTGGCGTAGTCGCGCAACTCGTGCCAATCACCCTCCAGAACGTGAGCCAGTGCTCCTCGTAACCAGGCAATATGACCTGGCGTGATGAAGCCTGTTTTATCACGTCGATCGAGAATGGCATCGGGAACCACGCCACGCATCGCCGCACGAAGAACGCGCTTGCTCTCACCACGATGGAATCGATGAGCAGTAGGCATGGACAGCGAGGCCTGGACCAAACGATGATCCAGAAACGGAACCCGGCTCTCGATGCTGAAGGCCATGCTGTTGAGATCTTCCGTATGGAGCAACGTTGGTAGCAACGTTACACGCATCAGGTTGTAGAGAAAGGCGTTGAAGCGCAAGCCTGACGGCATCTCGAGGTGCAGCGGCACCTGTCCAGCCGGTTGATCCAGAACCCATGGTGCGGTGCGCGTCATCTCCAGGCGGTAGAGCTGCGGTTCGTCGCGCACGGCTGTGAGCACGCTCTTAGCTAGCACGTCCATGGTTCTGCCCCAGCCATAGTTCTGCCGCGTGCTGTGCACCCGCCACTCATTGTAGGCCGCTCCAATACCTGTAGTACGGAGGTGGTCGGCAATCACGCGGTATGCCGAATGCATGTACCCGCCCAGCATTTCGTCGGCCCCTTGCCCATCAAGGACCACCGTCACGCCATGCTGAGCCGCCAGTTGCATCACGAAGTACTGCGAGATGTAGCTCGACGACGGCATCGGAGCGTCCATCATGCCCACGATGCGCTCCAGTGCTACAGCAACATCGGCATCCGTCGGAGAAATGTAGTGCGCTTCAATCTGCGGATAGGCAGCCAGCAGATGATTGATGTAGGGCCGCTCGTCGACGTTCCCCGCACCGCTGTAATAGGCCGTGAAGGTTTTGATCTTGGCCTCGTTGGTGGTCGAGGCAAGTGTGGCGGCAATCGACGTGGAGTCCAAACCGCCGCTGAGGCAGATTCCCATCGGGACGTCGCGTCGGGCGGTGAGCTGCACGCTGTTGGTGAAGAGCGATCGAAACTGTTCGGCGTGTTCTGCAAAGGGTAGGGGGCTCTCCGTGTGCGTGTCCAGGGTGGCATACTGCCAGATGCGGAGAGGTTTGCCATCCTGCCAGGACATGCAATGCGAGGCGGGTAGGGCAAGGATGTCGGCGAAGTACGTCTCCTCCCAGTGCTGCATCCAGCCGAGATACAGGCCACGAGCGACCTGATTGCGATTGACGTCCGATCCCACGATCGGTGACGTCTTCAGTGCCTTGATTTCACTACTGATGTGGAGTCGGCCATTCCGATACGCGTAGTGAAACGGCTTGATGCCAAATCGATCTCGAGAGCAGAACAGGCGTTGACGTCGTTGGTCCCAGATGGCGAAGGCCCACATCCCGATAAAGTGCTGAACGCAGTCATCGCCCCACCGGAGGTAGGCCTCAAGGATCACTTCGGTGTCGCCGGTGGTGCTGAACACAGCACCATCGCGCTCCAATTCCTCGCGCAGCTCGATGTAGTTATACACCTCGCCGTTGTACGTGATCGTTACGTGCTGACGTGTCATCGGTTGGTGGGAGGCCGACGTCACATCAATAATGCTCAGGCGGTTATGCCCCAAAAAGACGGGGCCCTCCTGCCACGTGCCGGTGTAATCGGGTCCACGGTGATGGGTAACCTGTAGCATCTGCCTGCCGAGGCTGGCAGTAGACTCCGAGCTGGCAGCCGGATCAACGAGCGCTACGATTCCACACATGCCTGCAAACTTACGTGCTAGCTAACTTGCGCCATGAAGGCAATCGCTCAGGTGGCAACGTACTGGCGTCTCCTCCGTGGTCCGGCTGGTCCGTACCTGCCGGGGAAGCTCGCCGACCTCGTGCGTCGACCACTCCGCCGACGATGGGCACGACGCTGGGCTCGACGCATTCGCGGCCGGTTCACGGCTGCGTCATGCCACCATCTTGGCCTGCCGCTTCCACCCGAGCAATTGTTGCAGCACTATCGCCCCGAGCTGCTCGACTGGGCAAGCAATCAACAGGCGCGATCGCTGACCACCACCGGCCGAGATCCTCGGGATGTTCTCGAGATCGCTCGCATGCATCCGTGGCCACTCTATGCTGTAGCTGCACACCTTACCGGCGAGCGTCGATGGTTCGAGTCCTTCGAACAGGAAGTTCTCACATTCCAACAGAGTCCCGCAGCGCAGAGGAACCCCTCATTACGTGGTCCACTCTGGTCGGTGGCGATGGATACGGCTATTCGTGCGACCAACCTGCTTGTTGCATGGGACTGGTTCGTCCAGGCCGGAATGCGGAACGATGCCCTCGACCGGTGCGTAGCTACCATGGCCGGTGAGCATGCCTGTGCGATCTGGGGAACCCTCGAGACAGCTGGTGGGATGGCTACGTCGCATTTGCTGGGCGATCTGGTGGGATTGGTGGTGATTGAAGCCTACCTCGGTGCGTCGGTGGTGCCCATTGATTCGGCGCTGCCCTGGCTGGAGCAAGAAACGCGCCGACAGATCCTCCCAGACGGCATGAACTTCGAAGCCAGTACTGGCTACCACCGGCAGGTGGTTGATCTCCTGCGTGTGGCCCGCGATGTCGCACAGGTATGCCCCACACTTCAAGCGCAGGTATCAGCCCCCTTCAACAAAGCAGTCAATGATGCACTGCAGGCCCAGGCGATTCTGCAGGCGTACGGAATGCCCCTCATCGGCGACAACGACGACGGCCTGTGTATCAAGCTCCTGCGGCAGCCCCAGATCTTGGCGGAGATGACGGTTGTTGATGCCAGGGATGCTGATTTTCCAGACTTCGGCCTGTGGATCCGAGAGATTGGTGATGCAGGTGATGCCGTGCTCACCCTGCGTCATGGTCCGGTAGGTCAGGATGGCAAGGGAGGACATGCCCACAACGATCTGAACGCCATCACGCTGTCTGTGCACGGAGTACCCATCGTGGTCGACCCGGGTTCGGCTGTCTACACGGCGGATCCCGACCGACGGAACCGTGATCGATCAACGCTGGCTCATGCAACGGTAGCGTTTCCAGGAATCGAGCAGCGATGGTGTTCCGCCGACGCCCTCTTCTGGATGATTGAGGAACCAGGAACCCGCGGCGCCGTACACGTCGGCGAAGCTTCGTGGGAGGGCACCGTACGACATGCCGGCAAGGCGAGGTACGAACATCACCGATCCGTGACCTGGCAGGATCGGTGCATCACGATCTCCGACACCGTTGCAACACTACCGGCAGCGATCATGGTGCCCTTTGCACCGGGCGTTACCGTGAATGCGCACGGTACGAGCGCCGAGTGCATTCAGCAGGGCGTTTCGGTGATGATCCAGTGGGAGGGTGCGCAACTCGTGAACATCGATCCACTGCCCACCGCTCCGACGTACGGTAGCTCGGTGGATGGACGCATCCTGCGCCTGGCCATGGAGTCCCACCAGGTGCGCTGGCGTATCACGTGGTAGCAATCGGCCGTATTTTTCCGCAATGAAACTCACGGCCCACCTGGGCAAGATTACGTGGTCGCTCGCTGATAAGGGGCTCTACATCCTGTATGGCTTTGTGCAGCTGTTGCAGATCAAGGCCCTACCGGCTGAAGTGTATGGCGTGTTTGCGCTGTTGGTGGGCCTGAACACGTGGATCATGATCGTGTCTGATGGATCGGCTCTGCAAGGCGTCATTCAGTTTGGTACGAACACCGAGGAGCGAGGTCGCGTCAATGCCTTGGGCATCGCGATTCACACGGTCATTAGTCTTGGGGCCGCTGCCACGGTCTACCTGTTCCGCCACCCGTTGGCTGCCGTCGTAGATCCAGAGTTCGTGACGGTTGCAACGCTGTTGCCCCTCTATGCGCTGTTGACGATTCCACGCATGTTTTGCTTGAAGCTCATCTACCGCGATATGCGGATGCGAGCCTTGTTCGCGGTGGATCTGATCTGGTTTGGCGTGCGCACGGCGATGACGGTCTGGATGATCCAGGAGGGGACACTCACCACGCTGGATGATATCGTGCTCATTGACTTTCTGGGCATGGCTGCGACGTCCGTGGCAGCGCTGGCTGCAACGTGGAAGAGTCTGGAGTTCCGCTGGACGGGCACGACCTCGGTGCGGGAGTACCTGAGGTTTGGTGTGCCATTGGCCGTAGCGACGGCCCTGAATAGCACGCCTCGTCAGCTCGATGTGATGGTGATTGCGGCCTTCTTCGGCGTAGGAGTGGTAGGTGTGTACAATCCAGCGAAAAACCTCTTTCGCTTTTTTGAACAAGCCTACGATGCCGTGGTGACGCTGCTCTATCCGGCCGCTGTGCGCATGTACACCCAGCACCGCATGGAGGATTTGCAAGTACTCGTGACCAAGGCCATCAGTGTTACCCTGATACCAACGGTAATTGCCGTGATGGTTCTCGAGCTCGGAGCCAGCAATGTGATCACGCTGCTGCTGGGTGAGCAGTACCGGGGAGCGGTGGCGCACTTCAATGTTCTCATCCTTGGTGCCCTTGGCATGCCGTTTGGACTGATGGCTTCCGTCGTGGCGGCCATGGGACAGAGTACGGCTGTTGTACGATACTCTGCCATGGGGCTTGTTGTGAGCGCGGCAGTACTGATCTCGGTGAGTGTGGCGGGCTGGGAATGGGCGATTGGATTGGGGATGGCTACCAACACCATTGTGGTGGGTATCCTCACCACGTTGCATGTTCGCAAGACGGTGCATTTCCCGGCACGTGCCCTGGTGCGCATGATCCACGACGTTCGTCTGGCGGTCCAGGGTTTGAACGCAGGGCTGAAGAATCGATCTGAAAGGGGCTCATGATGTGGTTTCATGTAACAGCAGCTGGCCGACTTCTCACCCGTCGACGTGGTCCGGTACTGCGCATGGTGTTTGTTGCGTGGATTGGTACGCTCTGGTGTGTTGCCGGAGGGGTATGGACGCTTGCCACGTACCGAGCCGTTCAGCGGCAGGCATCCACCATTCAAGTGGATGTGATACTCCGACCCACCACCACCGAGGCGAATGCTCGCATTATGATACGTGGCATTCGCACTCAGTATGGCGTAGGTAGCGCAGAGCTGTTGCGTGAGCAGGATGTCTGGGCAGAGTTTGCCGCCGACGTCGATATTGACGACCGTCTACGCTCCGTCGTAGCGATGCCTCGACTGATCCGCTGGAGCCCGACGGCTGCAGGTGGTACCGCACGAAACATCCGAGCTGTGATCTCGCGTATTGAGCAGACCTATGCCGATCAGATCGACGACATTGTCTGGTCCGAAGAGCTGGCCTCGGTTGTGGATGCTCGCCGACGGGACGTTCTGATGCTGGGATCGGTGGCAGGGGGCTTGAGTCTGCTCCTCTTTTTGATCGCTGTCACGTATAGCTTTCGTGCCGAGCTGCATGCCGCTGCCGCGGACCTGCGTGTTGGATCAGTCTTGGGCGCCTCCTCTTCCTGGGTTGCCATGCCTCACGTGCTGGTGAGTATGATCACGGGTGCGTTGGGTCTGATTCTTGCACTGGCCACCATTGCGGGCGTAGCTCCCACGGCCCTGTCACGGCTCCCATGGGTAGCCGAAGTGCGGATCGCCGATGTGGGCCTCATGGTGGCTGGACTTGCTGGCGTTGGTGTGATCAGCAGTTGGTGGCAGTCTCTTGCCGCCGGACGTCGAGCACTCATACGTAGATGACCGGATGTTGATCCCACGCTACCAGGTCCGACAGTTTCTCTCCACGGTGGTCTTTACGGTGGTGGCTCTGTGTGCGCTCTTCGTGGTCGTGGATGTGATCGAGCGACTCGACAAGTTCATCGATCATCGTGTCGGGATTGTCGACATCGGTCGGTTCTATGTTGCCTACCTGCCCTTCATGCTGCAGCTGGTGATTCCTGTGGCAACGCTTCTTGCGGCACTGTTTAGTGTTGGCCGGCTTTCAGCTACAAACGAACTCACGGCCATGCGCGCTGCAGGGGCAAGCCCCCTACGACTCCTTGCACCCTATGTCGTGATTGGTTGCCTGTTGAGCGGAGGGCAACTCTACTTCAATGGTTGGGTTGTTCCTCGAGCATCGTCTGAACGGTTGATGTTGGAGCGAACGCTTCTCCAGGAGGGGGCCGGTGGATCGCTGTTCAATCTGTACTTCCGCGACGTCCCGACGCGAACGGTCTTCATCGAATACTACGACAAGGACCGATCCGTGGCGAGGAATGTACGCATCGAGGAATTCGGTTCTGTAGCAGAACCTCGACTGCACTGGAGGATGGAGGCACCGTCGATGTCGTGGGATCAGGAACAGGCATGCTGGACTGCCCCTGAAGCATGGCGACGGTCGTGGCAGGAACCAGGTGGGCGGATGACACTGACGCGCCTGGATTCTGCCACGATGCCGTTTTCCATCCGGCAGGAGGACATCCAGCGACTGCAGCGGGGCGTTGAGGAGTTAGATCTCGACGAGATGAAGAGCTATATCGCCACGATGCAGGCGGGTGGCCGGGACGTGCGCGCGTTGCTGATCGAGTACTATGCGAAGTGGGCATTTCCGTTTGCCAACGTGATTGTTGTGCTGATCGCCGTACCCTTTGCGGGCGTGCGCCGGAAGGGCGGCATTGCCATCCATATTGCCGTGGCGATGGTGCTGGCCTTTGCCTACATCGTGTGCTCGGAGATTGCCAAAGCCGTGGGGCTTTCTACCGATCTACCTCCCGCTGCGGTCGGATGGAGTGCCAACGTTGTCTTTGCGCTGATCGCCGTGGCCGGCCTGGGGCGCAGGTAAGAGAGCCGTATATTTGAGGAACTCGTCCGGTTTGTCCCTTGTTTGCTAACGGTATGATCGCGCTCCGATATTCACTCTTCCTGATGGTTGGCCTCCTCATCGTGTCCTGTGGATCCGGGGGAGTCACCAATCCTGATGAGTCGGCTGCAAAGACCGTGAGCAATGTTCGTGCTGATAGTTCAGTTGGCTGGGTGTATTACTCCCTTGACGGTGATAGTGTTGTGCCTTCAGCGCAGGCCGATACGGACCACTGGGACGTGCGCATGGCCTATCTGAAGTGCTGTGGGCAAACCCAGCAGGTCGATGTGTTGCTGAACTCCGGAACCTCTGGCCCTGGATCAACGCGTGGAGCGATGGTGTCCTCGAGATTTGAGAACCTCCGGGTCATACCGGTCGGCATTCAGCTGCGTAGCGACGACACGGCGCGGTCTGCGAGGATCGTTCCTCCCAATGTGATCGGTTCGTCGGTGATGTTCGTCTACGACATTCAGACACACACTCTGCGTCCGAGTCCGGATCGGTGCTTGGTGATTCAGACCAGTCGCGGAAATATGTATAAGTTCCAGTTCATGAGTATCTATCAGGACGCCGTGAGCGCTCCTACGCTGGATACTCCTCTCGGTTTCTACCATTTCCGATATCAACGTGCAACGAATGGAGCGTGGTGACCTATGTACGGTAACATCAGCATTGTAGATACCCCTCAGCAGCAGGTTCAGGAAGATCCCGAACTCCTCGCTGCCTTCGAGGCCAAGATTGCTCGCGGCGAGAAGATCGAACCGCATGACTGGATGCCGGCGGAGTATCGCCGTCAACTCATTCGGATGATCGAGCAGCACGCTCATTCCGAGATCATTGGATCCCTACCCGAGGGAACGTGGATTACGCGTGCCCCGGGCTTTAAGCGTAAGATCGCCCTGATGGCGAAGGTACAGGACGAGGTGGGACATGCACAGCTGTTGTACAGTGCAGCAGAGACGCTGGGCAAGCCTCGGGAAGCCATGATCGACGATCTCATCTCTGGCAAGTCGAAGTATTCCAACGTCTTCAACTACCCAGCCTACACGTGGGCTGACACCGCCATCATTGCGTGGTTGATTGATGCCTCGGCCATCATCAACCAGGTGACCAACTCCAAGGGTTCCTATGCCCCGTACAGTCGCGCCCTGGAGCGCATCTGCATGGAGGAGTCGTTCCACCTGAAGTATGGCTACGATAACGTGGTAACGCTCGCAACGGGCACAGCCGTGCAACGACAAATGGTTCAGGAAGCGCTCAACCGCTGGTGGCGGCCCATCATGCACTTCTTTGGCCCCCCCGATAAGGCGTCTGTGCACACTGAGAAGCTGACGAAGTGGAAGGTGAAGATGGCGTCCAACGACGACATGCGTCAGCAATTCTTCAACCAGTACGTTCCGAAGATCCTTGAGCTGGGACTGGTGATTCCCGACCCCGAACTGCGTAAGGATCCAGCCACAGGCATCTGGAACTATGGCGATCCAGACTGGGACGAGTTCAAGCGTGTGATCAATGGAGATGGTCCGTGCAATGCCGAGCGCTTGGCTGTGCGACGCATCGCCGAAGAGCGTGGCCGATGGGTTCGTGAAGCCCTGCGCAAGGCCGACGAGCGCTACGTGACGCCACTGGCCTGATCGCTGCTGTTCCGTAGAAGCCCGATCTCTTTGCTTTGAGCCACGTTTCTCCGTGGATCACGATGGCCATTGCCCTGTTGATCGGGGCATTGGTTGGCGCTGAGAGAGAAACGCGGCAGACAGACCATGGACCCGTGCGCTTTGGCGTTCGGGACTTTGTGATCACCAGTGCCGTAGGGTGGGTGTGTGGAGCAATCCACGAGCCGTGGTTTACGGCACTGGCGGTAGTCGCTCTCCTGACGATTATGGTGCTCCACCGTAACGATGCAACGGGACCGCACGGAGCAACAACAGAGCTCGCACTACTCACGGTGTTTGCACTGTCGTATGCGGTGTCGCTGCCAGCGACGTCGGCACTCATCCCGATTGCCATCGCTCTGGCGATTGTCGTGACCCTCCTGCTTGATGCCAAAACCTCCGTCAAGAGGTTCTTCCACTCCCGCATCACAGACGTTGAGTTCGCCGCAACGGTGCGGTTCCTAGCTCTGGTGTTCATCATCTGGCCCATGATGCCAGATCAACACCTGGGGCCCTACGGATTCTCTCACCCACGAGGATTGTGGCAGGCGGTGCTGTTGGTTTCCGGCCTGTCGTACGTGGGGTACTTCCTCGACAAGTTCGCCGGTCCGCGACTCGGGGCTCGCGTGGTGGCAGTGCTGGGAGGGCTAGTCTCCACCACGGCCGTGACGGCTTCGCTGGCAGCCCGCATTCGGAAGGATCCAACCCAACTGCCGCTGGCATGGCAGTCAGCGACGCTTGCCAACTCAATTCAGTTTCCACGTATTGCCCTGCTGATCGGACTCTTTTCGGAGAGTCTTCCAACCGCGGTGCTTGTGGCTGCATTGGCAGCATTCCTCGCAGGCCTGGTGGTGTCCTACGTGATCGGTCGCGTGATCGCCCATCTGCAACGTGCCGCGCCAACCGAATCGGTGACGTTGGCAAACCCTCTGCAGCTGGCCCCGGCCTTACGATTTGCTGCATACCTTGCCCTGGTATCGCTGGGAAGCTCCTGGGCTGTGGCAGAGTTTGGAACGCAGGCCTTGATCGTAGCCAGTGCTCTGGGTTCGGTGTTAGACGTCGACGCCGTGTTGATCACCCAAGCTGGTCTGGTGCATCAGGGGGTGGTTTCGATGACGCTGTTGGAGGCCATGACCGTAGTTGCCGTGGTAGCCAATATGATGGTCAAGCTCGGTATTGCAAGATTCACGGGCTCGTGGGCCTTCTTCTGGCGCATGTCAATCTCGTTTGCAGTGATGGTGCTGCTGTTTGCCGGCGTGCTGGCTCTGTGGTGATTTACCGTAGTTTTACCAGTATCACCCGTATGTCAACCCCAGTACCGCACCCCTCCGATCCGTCCTCCACGCTGTCGCAACTCGAGGCATTTGTCCGTCTCGTTTGGATCCTGCGAGAGCAGTGTCCGTGGGATCAAAAACAGACCCACGAGAGCATCTCCCATCTGCTGATCGAGGAAGCCTATGAAACGGTCGATGCCATCCAAGCGGGCAACGATGCAGAGCTGTCGAAGGAGCTGGGTGATCTGCTCCTGCATGTAGTGATGCATTCGGTGATGGCGGAGCAGCGGGGGAGTTTTTCACTTCGAACGGTGATTGAACAGGAATTCCAGAAGCTTGTCAACCGACATCCTCATGTCTTCGGTTCTACCGAGGCAGCAACGGAAGATGTTGTTCTTCAGAATTGGGAAAAGCTGAAGATGAAGGAGGGCCGTACATCCATCCTCGATGGAGTACCGCGCACCTTGCCGGCGGCCTTGCGTGCACAGCGCGTGCAAGAGAAAGCCGCCAATGTGGGATTCGACTGGCACGACCGTCGTGACGTCTGGGCAAAGGTTCACGAGGAGCTCGAGGAGCTTCGCGTCGAGATCGAAGCCGGCAATTCCGAGGCGACGCATCGTGAGTTCGGCGATGTGTTGTTCGCCTTGGTCAATGCTGCTCGTCACGAGGGCGTGATTGCCGAAGATGCGCTACACACGACGATTGCTACCTTCATGAGCCGCTTCCAGTACATCGAGCGCAATGCTGCTGAACGTGGTCGCGAGTTAACCGACATGGATCTTTCCGAAATGGACCGGTATTGGAACGAGGCAAAACAACAGGGACGGTGAGCCGATTCTTCGTGCTTGCCTTGATGATGGTGCTGGGCCTCGTTGCCTGTGGGCCCGAGGAGCCGGAGGCCCCGGACTCCTATGATGCGGCCGATACGCTGCACCATGGATCACATCTTACGCCGGAGCAAGAGGAGCAGGCGCTCGAACTGCACGACTCCCTTCTTCAGGCAGCCGTTGACTCCTTTCCCCAGCCCAAGGGTCGGGTGGTCTCCATCATGATTACGGGGCTGGACTCCCGGATTGGCGATAGGGGTGGACGGGCTGACGCCAATCACGTCGTGCGACTGTACCTCGATGCCGGACAGGTGGAGGTGATCTCGATCCCACGCGACACCGAGGCTGATGCCGGGTTCAAAGCTGACACAACAGATGATTCCGTCGTGGTGCCATCCACCCTCAACAAACTTGCCAACGTACGTTCCAATCGTGGTCGCACGACCTACCTGAGCGAGGTATGTCGCATTGCCGGCATTCCAAAGATCGACTACTGGGTGGAGTTTGGCTTTTCGCAAGCCATTGGACTGATCGAGCTGATGGGTGGTTCGCCTCAGCAGACGGTGGAATCAGCAGACGGATCTTCCGGCGGATCTACCGGCACATCTGCGGGATCCTCCTCATCATCCTCCACATCGCGTGCCACCCAAACACTGCGCGTGTTGCGCTCGAGAAAGAGCTTCAGCCTAGGCGACTATCAGCGAGTGTTTAATCAGGGTCAGTATGTTCGCCGCGGCGTCCTTTATGGTATGCAGCACGTTGATGAAGTGGCAGGGGGCTTGGCACTGCGCGCAGCACTACTGCTGGTAGAGACCAACCTGACATATGCTGTCTGCCAGTCGCTGGCACAGCAACTTCGTGCTGGTGGCTTCGACGGCTCGGCCGAGCGTGTGTGGGTGCGATTGAAACCTGTAGCGATCCGCAACCTTCAGGCGGTGTCGTTTTCAGCTGGCTCAATTGATTCGCTGTACCGGCGGATCGATGCCATCCCAGTGGAGGCACCAGCTACTGATTCGCTGGATTCTCTCCAGCACCAACCGGCAATATCGGTCACGCAGCGTCTTGGTAGATTGATCGAGAAAGCTGCCGCAGACTCTGCCAAACGTCCCTTGAACGTGATCCATACACTGCAGCGTCCGTTCGAGCAGCGTGCCTGGTTACAGATCACCGATCCGAAGCAGCGCCGACGGATCCGCGAGCGCTGTGGTGCACTTCTGGCAGCAGCCTATGATCGTGTTGGTAAGGGCGAGCAGGCCAAGAAGGTACGCCAGTACGTGTTAGACGAGCACTCGCTCATCGAAGGTAGGTGAGCGGATTCTGGCGCTCACGTCCGTTCCACACTTCAAAGTGCAGCAGCTCGCCGTCGATGTTCTCACCCGTTGTTCCGAGCACGGAGCCTTGCTGGACGGTACTACCGGAAGCGACACTCACCGAGGCAAGATTGGCATACACGGTGCGTACACCATTGCCGTGATCGATGATCACCAGTGAGTTGAATCCAGGGAGCCACTGAACGCTCGACACCGTACCGGGAGCAACCGATTGTACCGCTGACCCCGTCTTGGTCTTAATGTCAACGCCAGGATTATCCAGCGTGGTACCCGTCTCCGGATTCTTGTAGGAGCCGTAGCCATTGAGGATCGATCGCGACGCCGTTGGCCACGGAAGGGACTTTCGGGGGAATCCCTTGCCACTACCGCCAGAACCAGCTGTTGCCGCTGATGGGCCGCGTGCCGAGCCGGACGACTTCGTGGTTGCCTTGTTCTTTGCAGCTCGGCGTGCCTCTTCCTTTCGCCGCGCCTCGGCAACCAGTCGCTCAATGGTGGACCGGAGGCGGGCGACGCTGCGCTGCTTGGCACTGAGTTGTTTCCGTAGGGCGGAGGAGTTCGATCGAAGGGTCTTGAGCTCCGCTGCATTCCGTGCGATCGCCGATTGCAGGATGCGCTGCTGCCGACTTTGCGTTTGGAGTACCGACTCCTGTGTACTGGTGTAGAGCGAGAGCACACTCTCGGCTGCAGCGAGGCTGTCCTGCAATCGGCTCATGCGCGCTCGGTAGACTCCGAGCGCACGGGTGAGCGACTGGAACACCGCCTCCTTGGCAAGATCTGACTGCGGCACACCGCGTCGTCGTGCAACGTACCGTAGCATACTCTTGGACGTCTGTTGGTAGGCTTGTTCAGCCTGAGCCAAGGCCCCCTGCGTATTCTGGATCTGTGTTCGCACCGCCGACGCCGAATCACGCAACCGAGCCAGTGTGTCCTCCAGTGCCGTGATGAAACGGGATACCTGGTGCTGTTGGCGCTGATAACTCGACATTGAGGATCGCCGCTTCGCCTCGTCCCGTGCCAGGCGGTCCAGCTGCTGTTGGGTCTCCTTGATCGAGTTTCGGAGCTGATCAAGTTCCTTCTTTTTCGCATTCACCGACTGCGCCAGCACGGTTCCCGTCCCACTCACAGCGATCATCAGCAGGAGACTGCAAGCCAGGGTGCGCAAGAATGGTCGGACCGCAACCATCAGTACTCGTCGGTGGGCACGCGTTGAATCACGGCACCGAGTTCGCGGAGCCGTTGTTCGATGTTCTCGTAGCCACGATCGATGTGGTACACCCGCAGAACGTCGGTGTGGCCCTCGGCCATCATACCGGCAATCACCAGGCTGGCACTAGCGCGAAGGTCGCTGGACATCACCGTTGCCCCAGAGAGCTTCGAACCGCCGTTCACTGTGCAGGAGCCTTCGTCGGTGGTGATGTCGGCTCCCAACCGCTGCAGCTCTGACACGTAGCCAAAGCGCGTAGGATAGATGTGATCTCGGATCCGCGCAGCTCCCGTAGAGGCTAGCATGTAGGCTGCCCATTGGGCCTGCGCATCGGTTGGATAGCCCGGGTAGGGGGCTGTGGTAATGTCGACGGGTTTCGGAGCCCCTTCCATCGTGAGGCGAATCGTCTCGCCGTTGATATCCAGTTCGGCGCCAGAATCCTCTAGGGCCTGAATCACGGCCGTCAGGTGATACGGATTTACGTTTCGCAGGGTAACGTCGCCCTTGGTGGCCGCTGCGGCAATCAGGTACGTTGCTGCTTCGATCCGGTCGGGAATGGTGTCGACGTCCGTAGCGTGCAGGGCGTCTACACCCTGGACCGTGAGGGTGGTGGTGCCGATGCCATCGATAACGGCACCCATGCTTACGAGCATGCGAGCAAGGTTCGTGATCTCCGGTTCCAGTGCAGCATTCGTCAGCACGGTTTCACCCTCGGCCAACGTGGCAGCCATCAGCACATTCACGGTTGCTCCAACACTGGAGACATCAAAATGAATGTGATTGCCCTGCAGACGATTCGTGCTGGAAGTTGTCTTGGCTACGATGTAGCCGCTTTCAACTTCGATCGACGCGCCCAATCGCTCCATGCCCTTCAGGTGCAGGTCTACCGGGCGGGGTCCAAAGTTGCAGCCACCTGGCAACGACACCCGGGCTTCCCCAAACCGAGCCAGGAGTGGGCCCAGCACATAGATCGACGCCCGCATCTTCTTGACATGCTCGTAGGGGGCTTCGGTACTGGTGACGTTAGTGGAATCCAGGAACAGCGTGTTCTGATTCAGCTCGGCATGTACGCCCAGCGAACCCAACAGCCGGCTGAAGGTCCACACATCGCGGTTGTTCGGCGTGTTGCGCAGGTGAAACACACCCGGTGCCAGCAGGCAGGTTGGCATCAGGGCAAGCGTGGCGTTTTTGGCGCCGGAGATCGCAACGGTTCCCTGTAACCGTCGGCCCCCTTCGATGATGAACTTATCCATTGGCTACAAAGATAGCCGTCGTAAGTTCGTGAACTCCGTTAGAGGTGCCACAATTGATGTGGCTGAGATTATACTCTTGGAACCTGATCCGGGTTATACCGGCGTAGGAAAACGGTCCAACACCCTCTTAGCGGACGTATGCTCATGTTTCACCTAAACAGGAGTGCGTCCCATGCACTATCTCACCGTTCTTCAAAGCAGTGCACTGTCTCGTGCACTAACACTTGCGCTGACACACGTTGCACTCAGCACCGCAATGGCGCAGACGGACACGTCGGTTGTTCGCGCGATTGATGTCCAGCCCGTTGTCGTCGCCACATCACGTGCTGCCGAAGCCGATCCGGTAACGGCAACCACGATCGACTCCGCCCAGTTGCGAGCGGTTGTGGTTGGTCAGGATCTACCGTTTGTGCTGCAGTCGGCAAGCCCAAGTCTGTTGGCCTATTCCGAGTCGGGAACAAACTTCTCGAACTATGGCACCTTCCGCCTGCGCGGCATCGATCAGACTCGGGTCAACGTGACGTTCAATGGAGCACCACTGAACGACATGATCGATCAAGGAGTGTTCTTCTCCAACCTGACCGATCTTGCCAATGGTACCGCGTCGGTCCAGGTCCAACGTGGCGTTGGTGTTGCCCAAAACGGTACGGCATCGTTCGCCGGATCCGTGAATCTGCAAACGGCCTCGCTAGCATCGGCTGCTCCCGGTGGGCGACTCCAGCTTTCGGCTGGATCCTTCGGTCTGCTTCGCGGTAGTGTCGAAGCCACGACGGGCCTCACGGACCAGAACATCTCCGTGATGGCAAAGCTGACGTCCTTCCGCACGGATGGTTATCGCAACTACACGGGAACACGGTCATTTTCTGGACAGGTAGGCGCGGCCTGGTTCGGTGCACAGGATGTTATGCGGCTGAACGTGCTTGCGGGACGCACCGATAACCAGCTGGGCTACATCCCCGTGCCCAAGCCCCTTGCCGATCTCGATCCGCGCACGAACGTAAACGACTCAACCGACTACGATGACTTTGGCCAAGCGCTGATCCAACTGGACTGGAGTCGGCAGCTGTCGCCAACAGCCGCTCTGGGAGTCATGACGTACTACGGGACGGCGGGAGGGGACTTCTTCACGGGGTTCCGGGATGAGAACAACACCCTAACGCAGATCAACTACCCCTTGGAGAACCGGCATCTTGGAGCGATGGCATCGGTACAGGTCGCTGAAGTAGCCCCTGGGCTGGACCTGTCTGTCGGGGCCCATGGCTATCGGTTCTGGCGCCGGAACTGGGAAGCAGTGAGTCCCGACATGGGGAGTCCGTACTACGATGATCGCACCGTCAAGGACGAGCTTAGTGGTGTTGCCAAGGTCACGTATCGTCGCGGTGCAGTAGAACTCCTCGGCAACGTGCAGGTGCGATCTGTCTCGATGACCTTCTCCCCGGATGCTGCCATGGCTGCCGCGCTGCCAGTCCACTCGTGGCTGTTCGTTAATCCCTTCGTAGGCATTACGTATCACCTGTCGGACGAGCAGAGCCTGTACGGCAGCGTTGGTCGTACCGGTCGTGAGCCCACGCGATTCGATCTGCTGGGTGGTACCACGATCAACGAGGCGAACATCTTCGTCCTGCAAACTCCGAATACTGTCCGACCAGAATATGTTGTCGATATGGAGCTGGGATATCGACTTCATACTGACGAGATTGATCTGGACGTGAATGGATTCATGATGCAGTTCACCGATGAGATTGCACCCATTGGCCGCTACATTGATCAGTGGTTTGTGCAGCTCCGGGAAAATGTATCGCGTAGCTCGCGGTGGGGTGCGGAGTTCCAGGCCACGTGGCGTCCTGCGCACAACCTGAGCGTGCACGGCACGGCCACATGGATGCAGACGAACATCGAAGCCTACACACCAGCTGATCTTGGCGTGACGTACGCTGATGTCGAGGCCGTACTCTCACCACGGGTGTTGGGATCGCTCTGGGTGGAGTACCAGCCGGTGGATCTGCTGGGTGTACGTGCCGCCATACGGCACGCTGGTAAGAGCTGGCTGGATCTTGCCAACACGCCGTCGCTGACGCTGGACGGCTTTACCGTTGTGGACCTTGCTGCTACCCTGCACGTGCAGCGTCATCGCCTGACGATTCAAGCGAACAACATCTTGAGCGAAGCATATGCAGTGAATGGCGCGGTAACCACCTTCAATACCGCAACGGTGCCTGCACTGTTCATGCAGGCACCGTTGAATGTTGTGGTGATGCTGGAGGTATCGCTGTAGCGGACTACTGGACGTTAGTCCTTTGGCGGCAAGGGGAGCGAGCCTGGAATGCCCATCAGCGGGAAGTCCTTCCGCAGGGGGTATAAGGGCTCGCCCTGCTCGTCCATGAAGTCCTCCGGCATGTAGAACCGACGCAGATCCGGATGGCCGTCAAAGATGATGCCGTACATGTCGAAGGTTTCGCGCTCATACCAGTTCGCCGATTCCCACACACCTACGGCCGTGGGTACGTGCGGACGATCCTCCCGCACAGGAACCTTCACGCGCAGTCGGGCGCCATGCTGCAACGAGGATAGCAGGTATACCACGTGGAAGCGCTCAGCTGGCGTAGGTGCCGCGCCCGAAGCCCAGTCGATGGCAGTGATGTCTACCAACATCGCAAACTGCGTGTCGGGATGATCGCGCAGCTCGGTCAGAACGTCGATCAGGTGTTCCGTAGGAACAACAATGCTGAAGTCGCCGTGATGTTCTATCGACGTTACCGATGGTGTGACGGCGGTAGCCACGTCCAGGATGCGTGAGGTTGTGATTGCCATGGGTGTCCTTACTGCTTACAATGCCGAGGTATGTTTCGAAGATGTCTGTGGTGACCGGCGACGCCGTGCCCATTCCGGCACCGTATTGAACACATAGTCCCACATCGGATTGCTAACGCCAAAGGCCGTGTCGGGATCTACGAAATGATGCTTCATGTGATACTGTTTGATGAAGTTCCAGGTACGGCTCTTCATCTGCCAGTGGTGAGTGGCATAGTGAATGGAGTCGTACGCAACGTATCCCGCCACAAAGCCGGCAAAGAAGGGATAGTGGTAGGGGGCCATCAGCAGCTCGAACACACCGTAGAAGGCAAGTGAGAGTGGCACACTCACCAGGAGCGGCATCACCAGTCGCGTGGAGTCACGCGGAAAGTCGTGATGAATGCCGTGTACTAGGAAGTGCACCTTCTTACCAAGCTCTGTCGTGGGGTGAATGTGAAAGGCCCAGCGATGGATGGTATACTCGGTAAACGTCCAGAACACGACGCCGGCCACGAAGATGGCTGCGAGTGCACCAAGGCTGATGTCCCCAAAACCCATCCAGAGCGACCACACCACAACTGGCATAAATACTACAACTGGAGTTGCTGGATGGATATGCGAGAAGTATTCAAGAACGGGGTTCTTGAACAGGGGAATGGTCTCGTCCTTGTTCGATACGAAGAGTCGTTGTTCCATAGGAACGATGCACGTGAGATGGACTACAAAGCTACCAAATTCACTCCAAGCCTAGTGCCTGGTGCATCTCTGTGCCGTAGTCGGTGTAGATCTCCTCGCCGGGCTTGATGGTGCGCAAGGCTACGATCCATACCTCACGGTCGTCGGACTCATACTGAGCATTGGGTTTCTTACCAGATCCATGGTAGTCGCAGGCATACCGAGCAACGCCGGATGTGGTGGCCGCAGCATCGATGACGGTGGTATCGTTCAGCGTAATTCCGTAGGCTCCCAGCGAATCGGTGCCATATCGCTTGTCGAAGGCCGCTACGCTGATGTGTTCGCCCGTGTACTGCACAATGTTCTCACCCTTGTGAAACGTCGTCTCGGCGAAGAGCCCCTTACCGGCCCCTGGTATCAGACTCTTACGGACGCTCACACCAAGGACCTGCTTCGTATGCGGACCACAATAGGGGTGTGTCACAGTCGTGTGCCGCGTGCATCGTCCGCGGGAACCTACGTAGGCACACTGTGCGGTAACGGGGATCGAGTGCGAGCTCATGATTGCAGCCACGTGATCGCGTCGTGAACACTCGGCTGGAACTCGAAGAGGTATTCAATCTGGGAAATGCGGAAGAGGTTCCGTACAGATTCCTGAACGCCCGTCAGCACCACAAAGCCCTCGTGCTCCTTCATCTGGCGGTGCGCCAACAGCAGCGAGCTAAGTCCCTGAGAGTCGCACATATGAACCATCGTCAGGTCGATCACCAGGGCCTTGACACTTGGCTGGCAGAGGATCAGCAATTCGCTCTTGACCTCTGGGGCGTTCGATGAATCAAGGATTGGTTCCTTGACAGTAAAGATCACGAGTTCGTCATCTTGCTCAACGGAGAAGCGCATAGCGATTCCAGAATAAACGAGAAATATCACGTCGGGTGTGGTGAGACGCTCAAAGATCGCAATTTCGCAGAATGGAATCCATCCTGCTGGTCCGCTTTTCATCATTAGGCGATGTGATTCTGACCACTCCACTGGTGCGTCAGCTTCAGCTCAGCTATCCGGATGCCGCGATCGACGTTGCTGTTGCAAGCAGGTTTGCCGGCGTTTACGAGTTTAATCCGCGTATCCGCAGGGTATGGGCCGTTGATCCGTCGCCTACGGCCGACAACTTGGAAGCTGATGCTACACGGCTGTCGATGCACGAGAGCCTTCCGGGTAGAACGTACGACCTGATCGTGGATGCACAGAACAACCTGCGTTCGGCAGCCTTTGTGCGCGGACTCGGTACCACTGTTCGTCGTGCTCCGAAGTATCGACTGCAGAAGTTAGCCATGGTGTGGATGAAGCAGCGGCCAGCGGTGACGACCCACGTGGTGGAGCGGTACCGCCAACCCCTCCTGGACCTGCCACTGGTATTCGATACCGATGGTTTGGAAGTGTGGACGCCGACCGATCGTAGCAGTGGCGTCTATCTTCCACCTACACGTAGCATGCAGACGCGCAGTATCACCTCGCTTCGCGGCGCTACCATTGCTGTTGCTCCGGGAGCCCATCACGCAACAAAACGCTGGCCCGCCGACAAGTTCGTTGCCGCCATCACGATACTGCAGGAGCAGGGGGCTGATGTGGTTCTGCTGGGCTCGGAGTTTGATCGGTCAACCTGCGATGCCATAGCCCATCGTGTGATTCGACCCGTCCACCGTGCCGATGGAGCCCCGTCGCTCCAGGACACCATCACGGCGCTGGATGCAGCAGATGCACTCCTTGTGAACGACTCAGGTGTGCTGCACCTGGGGGCAGCGCGCAGGATTCCAACCGTGGCAGTGTTTGGGTCGACGGTGCCGGAGTTGGGCTTTGGCCCATATGGTGTGCCCCATCGCATCGTTCAGCAAGATGTGGGGTGTCGGCCGTGCTCCCACATCGGGCGCAGTCGTTGTCCGAAAGGGCATTTCCAGTGCATGGAGGGTATTGCTCCGATGGCGGTGGTAGACGCACTGGAAGGTTTGCTACAGGGGGATGGCAGCGGCACGCATTTTGCTTCGTGATCGTCACCCCACACGGTCACTCTCTCGATCACACTCACGCTCGGACATCTCCATGCCCTCATCGATTGGTGTAGCGCTCATTGGCGCCGGAAACATTGCTCAGAGTATTCACCTGCCCCTTCTGCAGAAGATGCCGGAGGTGCGGCTGGAGGCAATCGTAGACCGGCAGGTATCGAAGGCGCGCCTGGTGGCAGACAAGCACAAGGTGCCGCTTGCAACCAAGTCCCTCGATGATGTGCTGCGAATGCCAAGCGTAGATGCGGTGATAGTAACCACCAGCACTGATGCTCATGCCGAGATTGCCCTTGCAGCGATTCATGCCGGGAAGCATGTGTTTATCGAGCGGCCAGCTGCGCGATCACTGGCTGAAACGCAGCAGATCAAGGCGGCAGCGGATGAAGCAGGCTTGCAGGTGATGGTAGGGATGAATCACCGGTTCAGGCCTGATGTAGCTCACATGAAGAATGCCGTTGATCGTGGAGAGATCGGAGACATCTTCTATGTGAAGGCTGGGTGGGTGAAGCAGCGGTCGACGGATGCCCGCTGGATGGCGAATGCCGACAAGTCCGGAGGCGGTGTTCTGGTGGACCTTGGAATGAGTGTTCTGGACATGATCCTTCACATCTTCAATTTCGGTAGGGTTCACAGTGTGGTAGCCAACACCTACCATCAGGAGACCCGCACCGTGGAGGATATTGCCATTGCGATGTTAACCTTCGAGAACGGGAGTGTGGCAACGATCGAAGCGTCGTGGTCGTTGATCCGAGCCGAGGATCTCTATTACTGCAACGTGTTCGGGAAAAAGGGCTCAGCCTACATCAACCCCTTCAAGGTGGTCAAGAAGGTAGATTCTACGGTCCAGGTTGTCCAGCCGGAAGCCACGAAATCCCAGCTGGCCGTGTACAAGAAGTCGTACGAAACCGAGTTCCGACATTTCGTCTCGGGCGTACGAGGAATCATCCCCATGATTTCCACGATCGATGAAGCCGTTGAGCGGATGAAGATCATCGAGGCCATGTATGCCAGTGCAGAGCTCAAGCGGGAAATCGTCATCCCATGATCCGGTATATCTCCCATCGAGAAACGCTAATTACGTAGCTTAGCTCTATCCTTATGAAGAGCAGTACAGACGTTGCGGGCCGAGTCCCACCCCATTCCACTGAAGCTGAAGAGGCCGTACTGGGAGCCATGCTCCTAGATCGTGAGGCCGTTGGTCGGGTTGTGGAGATCCTTGACGCCGAGTGTTTCTACCACCAGAAACATCAAACCATGTTTGCGGCGATGATTGCCCTGTTTGAACGAGGCATCACGATCGATATGATCACACTGTCGAACGATTTGCAGCGCAGTGGCGAACTCGAGCGCGTTGGTGGGATGAGAATGCTGGCCGACCTCAGCATCAAGACGGTTTCTGCCGCAAACGTGGAGTACCATGCACGTATCGTCTTGGAGCGATTCCTCAAGCGTCAGTTGATTAGTGTAGCCAGTGAGATCATCAACGACTCCTTCGATGAATCGACGGACGCCCTGGACGAAGTCGATCGTGCCGAGCAGAGAATCTTCGAGGTAGCTGAGCGGCGCACGCGGAGATCGTACTCCGACATGAAAAAGCTCACGAAGCATGCCGTCGAGAGGATTGTCGAGTTGGCAGAAGGATCTGGTGATGGCGTCACGGGTGTACCCTCTGGCTTTACCAAGCTGGACGAAATGCTCAGCGGTTTCCAGCCGTCGGATCTCATCATCCTGGCGGCGCGCCCCTCGATGGGAAAAACGGCCTTTGCCCTGTCGATTGCTCGCGAGGCGGCCCGTACGGGAAGTCGCGTAGGTCTGTTCTCGCTTGAAATGGCTGCGCACCAGCTCGTGCTGAGGTTGATCAGTGCCGATGCTGGAATCGGCCTGCAGTCACTCCGATCGGGACGGTTATCGCAGCAGCAGGTGCAGGACATCATTCGTAAGGTCGACGATCTGATGAATGCACCAATCTACATCGACGATTCGGCGGGACTTACCCCTGTCGAATTCCGAGCGAAGGTCCGCCGGATGAAGGTCGAGCATAAGATCGACATGGTGATGGTGGACTACCTGCAGTTGATGCATGCGCCGAAGGCGGAGAGTCGAGAGCGTGAGATCTCCACGATTTCGCACACGCTCAAGGCCGTCGCCAAGGAGCTGGACATTCCCGTCATTGCGCTGTCGCAGCTGAATCGAACGCTCGAACAGCGGGCAGACAAGCGCCCAATGCTCTCCGATCTCCGAGAATCCGGCTCGATCGAGCAGGATGCCGACGTGGTGATGTTTATTCACCGGCCAGAGTACTACAAGATCGCCGCGTTCGAGGATGGTCGCTCAACCGAGAACATCGCCGAGATCATCATCGGCAAGCAGCGAAACGGACCAACGGGAGACCTGCGACTGTACTACAACAAGGAGCATGCCTCCTTCCACGACCTTACGTACAGCTATGATCAATTCGACCAGGCAGATCAGGAGCCGGGGTTGATCGGATCTGCTCCGTTCTGACGCTGCTTCTTGACGGGGCACGTCGTGCCGGTAGCCAAAGCGCAACTCCGGTCGCATGGCTGCACATACACGCGAGGCACGGCGGTCGGGAACCTGTTTCGCAGGCCCTCGATCATATCCTCTTCCAGGACGTAGAGCTGTTCAAGGGTGTAGTCGTACGGCATGATCAGATCCACTTCGATGAAGATGTCCCTGCCGGACCGTCTCGTGTGCACGGACGTGAACTCGCACATGCGATCGGTATTCTGAGCAATCACAGCCAGGACATCGTACTGCATGGTATCCGGTAGGGTGCGATCAAGCAACTGTCGGAATGCTTCTTTGCCGTGTTGCAGAGGTGTCTTGAGTATAAAGAGCACCAGGCCGATGGAGAGCGCTCCGTCGATCACCACGGCGGCTTGGTACAGCCCTGCCAGTTGCGCTACACCGTTGACAAGCACGCCAGCAATCACGGCGAGTTCAACCAAGCTGTCTACCTTCCAGAGTGCGGCGTCGTACTCCAGCATGGGTTGATGAAAACGACCGGCATAGCGCACAAGACGACGTGCCGTGGTCCGCATGATGAAGAAGGACACCACTGACCAGCCCCCTAACAGCAGGGTATTGGATGCTTCTGGAGGGTGCTCGAACAGCGATACAGAGTTGATGAGTGTCATGATGGTCGTGGCAATCAACAGGTTGGCACTCACCAGCACTGCCAGACTCTCATACTTCCCGTAGCCGTAGTTGAAGGTAAGATCCGCAGAGCGTGAAGAGCGGTCCACGGCGGCCAGGAAGAGGATGGAGTTCCCGATATCGATCAGGGCCAACAGACCATTGGTTTGAATCAGCAGTGACCGCTCAACCAAGCCAATCAACAACGACCCTACGGCCAGCACGACGCAGGCTGCAAGAGAGAGCGTCGACGCATAGAGCGGTGACGATCGATCGAGGTAGCGTTGAAGATATCGTTTGACGTCGATCACAGTCTACTTCATGATTGCTGACACCAACCGCCCATACTGCGCCGCGATCAAACCAAGACTGATCGCCAATCCCAGAATGTTCAGCGCGGGAACAATCTTGGCACCAAGGCCGGTGCCGACGGGACGGAGGATGCTAAACCAATGGAGATGGGTGCTCAGTTCAGAAGCCTGGATCTCATCCGGTGCTGTGCGGCGTTCATTGGCGGTGGTGATGACGAGTGCCAGCCTGCGCGCTTCACGGAGGTACTCCATGCCCCACAGCGTGAGGAGCACAAAGTAAATCACTGTCTGGCCAGTACGCAGCACCTGCATCTCCTCGATGTTGATAGCTCCCAAGAGCTCTGCTCCGTACATCGCCAACCAATACACACCTGCAGCGGAAAACCACAGGCTAATCAGGCGACGGAAACGTTTCTTCTGGGCGGTGTAGGTTATGCCAATGCTAGGGTGAAGCATAGGATGGTGGGGATAGTGGGGATGGCCTGAAAAAACAAAAGCGCGGAGAGACAAGGTCACCCGCGCTTCTTCAACGATTGAGGTTCGTACTTATTCTGCTGCAGGTTCTGCTGGAGCTTCCTCTGCAGGTGCCTCTGTTGCGGCCTCGGCGGCGGCAGCAGCGGCTTTTTCGGCCTCTTCGGCGGCGGCAGCGGCAGCAGCAGCCTTCTCGGCTTCTTCAGCAGCACGACGCTTCGCTTCCTCTTCGGCCTTGGCAGCGTCTTCGGCAGCCTTGATGCGATCCAGGCCGCGCTGTTTCCGGCGGGCCTTGAGTCGCTGGTAGCGATCGGAAGCACGTTGCTTGTGCTCGGCTACGGCAGCTTCGATCTCGGCTACTGTCTTGCCTTTGAATTCCATGTGTCGGCGGAGCAGAACACCCTCGCGACTGAAAATGTCGCGAACGATTTCCGTGGGTTGTGCACCCACATTCAGCCAGTAGATAGCCCGAGCCATGTCGACAACAACATGCTTGGGTGATGTCATCGGGTCGACGTATCCAACCCGTTCGATAGCAGCGCCGTCACGACGAGCGCGTCCGTCGATCGCCACGATATCATAGAACGGATGTTGTTTCCGTCCGCGGCGACGCAAGCGGAGTTTGACCATTGCGTTGGTCCTTTGCGGGAGTGAAGTAAAACGTACAAACTACAGAGCTACAAAGATCGGAATTATTTCCGTCCACGTCCAAATGGATTTAGTGACGGCATTCCGCCGCCCAAGCCCCCTGGCATGCCGAGGCCACGACCACCACCACGCTGGGAGAGCTGTTTCATCATCTTCTGCATGTCCTCAAACTGCTTGATGAGCCGGTTGACGTCCTGCGTCGACGTTCCACTACCGAGGGCGATGCGCCGACGGCGGGACCCGTTCAGGAGGCGAGGATTCGACCGCTCTTCGGACGTCATAGACAGGATGATGGCTTCCACGCGGGAAAATGCCCGGTCGTCGATATCGACTCCTCGGAGAGCTTTGTCCATACCTGGAATCATGCCCAGCAAGTCCTTCAGCGAGCCCATCTTCTTGATCATGCGCATCTGCGACAAGAAATCTTCGAAGGTGAACTGGTTCTTCTTGATCTTCTCTTCCAGTCGAGCCGCCTCTTTTTCGTCGATCTGGGACTGAGCCTTCTCCACCAGGGAGATGATGTCGCCCATACCCAGAATCCGCGAAGCAATACGCTCTGGATAGAAGGGCTCCAGAGCATCGACCTTCTCGCCGATACCCACAAACTTGATGGGCTTACCAAGCACGTGTCGGATCGAGAGGGCGGCACCGCCTCGGGTATCGCCATCTAGCTTTGTGAGCACAACTCCGGTGAGCTCCAGGCGGTCGTTGAAGGCGGAGGCCGTCGTAACAGCATCCTGTCCGGTCATGGCATCGCACACGAACAGGATTTCGGTGGGATTCAGGAGCTCCTTCAAGTCAGCAACTTCCTGCATCATCTCTTCATCCACCGTCAGCCGGCCTGCCGTATCCACGATCACGGTGTCGCGACCGTACTTCCGTGCGTAGTCCATCGCCTCGGCAGCAATCTCGCGGGGGAGAGCCCCCTCCTTGCTGAAGACTTGCGTCTTGATGGACTGCCCCAGGGTAATCAGCTGATCAACGGCGGCTGGACGGTAGATGTCACACGCCACGAGCAAGGGCTGCTTGCCCTTCTTCTTGAGTTGATAGGCAAGCTTGGCGCAAAACGTTGTCTTACCGGAGCCCTGCAGACCTGCAACCATGATGATGGTAGGGGGCTTGGGAGCCGTGAGGAGATCAGCCTTCTTCGAGCCCATCAGTTCGACCAGCTCATCGTGGATGAGCTTGATCATCATCTGGCCAGGCAGGACGTTGCCCTTGACTTCCAAGCCGAGGGACTTTTCCTTGACCGTCTCGATAAAGGACTTCGTGACGGCAAAGTTGACGTCGGCGTCGAGCAGTGCCGTGCGGACCTCAGCTAATGCCTCAGCTACGTTCTCGTCGGAAAGCTTGTTCTGACCGCGAATGCGCTTGAGCGCATCCTCGAGTTTCTCTTGCAGTGATTCAAACATGGTGCGTACGTGGATCCATCATCTGTTGATAGAACCACAAAGCTACGAAAGACTCGCCTCAGCGGACGATACGCAGCATGCGCACGTCGGAACCCAGACCGTTGGCATCCACAACACGAACGAGGTAGAGTCCCGTGGCAAGGTTTGCCGTAGAGAATGCCTCTCCGTTCTGGATTGCCGTGCTGTGCGTGTTGCCGTGCATATCGGCGATGATGATCTGCGAACCGACCGATCCGAGCGATCCAAGTCCACAGACGGTCACGACGTCGGAGGCTGGGTTGGGAGCAAGCGTCCATTGCCGGGTTGCATCTTCTTCCACTGAAACCACCGGTGGAAGGACGGACGGCAGAACCGTGCCACGGCCATTTGCATCGATCAGGACCAGCGCAAGTGGATCACCGTTGTTGTTGTCTGCTGGCGTCAAAAAGCCGCTGGCCATCAATACAGCTGCTCGCTTATTGCCAGAGAGATTTGCCACAAAACCAACCAGAGGAGTACCGCCTACGCTGTCGTACACCCACAGGGTATCGGCAACTGGATCCACGGCGAGGTAGCTGAGTGACACATCACCATACAGCTCGCCCGTAGCATACGTCACACCGGCTGCCGATTGCACCACCAACGCACCGGCATCCGTAACGCCGTGAGCAACGCGAATCGACGTTTTGCCATCGGTCGTTGATTCTATGAGGGCATCCTCTGCTACTGTGAGCTTGAAGGCGATGTCGCGCTCTTGCGGATTGGCTGCAAAGGATGCTGGCGTTGCCACACCATGAGCAAACACCTGGTACGTCTTCCCTGTCCGGAAGGACGGAAGCGTCACGGTAAAGAGTGTGTCAGCATAGGTCGACGACGTAGCCGGTGCAATACCGATGGTAAGAGGTTCTCCAGCTGGTACATCTACAAAGCCAGTACCTGTGCGGAACGTGAAGTTGTCGACCGCTTTCTGACCGTTGAGCCACACATCCACGATCTTGGCTGCTGGGTCAGCAGCATTGTGAATCAACTGCACGGATGCCGTCTGGGAGCCTTGCACCAGTTCATTGCGGATCACGTTGCCATCTTCGAGCACGGCCAGCAGTACAAGAGGTTCGCCAGCAGTGTTGTCCTGTGGTGTCTTGAATCCGGAGAGGACGAACACGACCACGTCGCTAGAGTATCCCTGCAGGTTCACGTCGAAAGCCCCGAACACGTCGGCAGGCTTTCCTGGCGCCGTGACTATGAACCGAGTGATCGATCGATCGACGGACGTAATGGTATCGGTGTAGTTCGGATAGGCAAGGCCTCGCACAATGGGAACGTTTGGTGCGCCGAGGACATCAAATCGATTCTGGTCCGTAGCACCGGCCACGAACATCGCTCCGATCTTCGTTGGATCACCTCCGAAGAATGGTGTCTCGAACACCGTCAGGGTGTAGCCGATCTCGGCACCATCGGGATTGGGAGCATAGCCGTCTGTGCTGCCTACGCCCGAGATTACGATCATGTACGTTGCGTCGATGGCTGGGGTAAACGTCAGTTGAGCCACCTTGTCCGCCTCGCTGGAGCTTGATCCGGGGGCCACGGTAATCGTGGTTTCTAGGTCACCAAAGATGAAGACCGACGCAAGGTTGTCGGCCGACTGGTACCGGATATCCTCACCCTTTTGCGTACCGCCCCCTTGAGCAATGTAGATGTCCGCCGTTTGCAGGGCAGGATCTGGCGAGTTGTTCAAGAATGTTACTCCCACCAACTGCGCTTGCAGAGCCGTGGCGCCAAGGGTGAGTAGCGCGGCAACAAAAACAGCCAAAAGGCGAGTGTGGTGTGTCATGATGGTCGCGGGAAGATGATACAAACGTTTACCAGTAGGTCTCTAAGATCCACTTTCTCAAGGAAAGTTTCAACTTGCCTGTACTCGATACTGCTGAATGTCGAAGGAGGACGCCCAGGCTGGATGTCGTGGCAGGATGCGCACAGCTACACCGATGCGTCCGCGCTGTGTTGGCGTGGAGGCACCCTGGTACAACCATTGAAGATCCTGCGTTGCCTCCGGGTGAAGTTCAACGCACTCCGGACGTATGATCGCCCCATCCGCGCCGATCGCACCAATGAGGGCCTGGACGTGCACATCTTCCGGAGTGAGTTGGCCGAGGTGAATGGTGGTACGTATCTGGACGGACTCCATGTACTCTACGGACACATCAACAATGGACACACGTTCCCACGACCCTTCCAAGAGACGCTGGAAACGCCTCCCAGACCGGGCAAGTTCGGCCTGATGACTGCGAAAGTCTGCATAGCGATGGATGGCAGGTGCATAGGATAGCTGCTGGTACTCCTCAACCATGCGCAGAGCCGAAAACACCGTACCAAGAGTTGTCATACTGCGTACCATCATCGCCCGCCATTCATCCGGTTCGTCGTAATAGAGCGGAATCATCCGGTGCTCTAGGACGTCGTACAACGAAGCGGCATCAAAGGCATCGCGTGCCGAAGCATCGATGAAATTCTCGGACGTGTGTTCCGCACCGATCGCAAATCCCAGTTGAGGATCATAGGCCTCTGCCCACCATCCATCGAGAATCGAACAGTGGAGGACTCCATTCATCGCTGCCTTCATGCCGCTGGTTCCACTAGCTTCGTGTGGACGCTCCGGTGTATTGAGCCATACGTCGCAGCCGCGCACGAGCAGACGCGCCAAGTCCATGTCGTAATCTTCCACGAAGACCACATGCCCTTGCAAGCCATGCTCACGAATGCTGGCGTAGACCTTCTGAATGAGCTCCTTCCCAGCGCCATCCTTAGGATGAGCCTTTCCAGCCAGAATACACTGAACAGGCCGCTCATGATCCCCAATGATCCGGGCCAGCCGTTGCACGTCGTGTAGAAGGAGATCCGCACGCTTGTAGGTGGCAAATCGGCGAGCAAAGCCGATGGTGAGCGCCTCCGGCTGCAGGCGCACGTTCGTGCGGCGATGGACCTCGGCAAGCAACCGTGCCTTGCGATGTTGGTGGATGTCCCAGACTCGCTCGCGATCAGGGGTGATCAACTCCGGAGCAAGCCACGTCGCTGGATGCACGCCGTTGGTAATCGACGAAATGGGGACCTCGTCTTCCGCTGCCTGCGGCCACACAGACGACCACATCGAGCGCGCCACGGCGCCATGTAACTGCGACACACCATTACGTTGGGAGCTACCACGCAGTCCGAGAACGGTCATCGAGAAACCTTCGCCGATGGCATGCTCACGCGCACCAAGACTGGCACATTGTTCCCACGTTCGACCGATACTTGCTGCATAGGGTTCGAACAGTGGCCGGAGTGTTCCGTGTTCAAACACTTCGTTGCCAGCTGGAACCGGCGTGTGGGTGGTAAACACGGTCGTGGCCTGCGTGATGAGCCAGGCTTCCTCAAACTCTAGGTGTGCATCCACCTGCAGTTGAGAGGTCCGTTCAAAGAGCGAGAAGGCAGCATGCCCCTCGTTGATGTGCAGAGCGTGCGGTTCGATTCCCAAGGCCCGCAGGGCGCGCATGCCACCAATCCCGAGGAGCATCTCCTGTTCGATCCGGTGGACGACATCGCCGCCGTATAGGCGGTCTGTGATGGAACGGTATCCCGTAGCATCATTCAGGGAGACGTTACTGTCGAGAAGGTAGAGCGGGACGCGACCTACCTGTAATCTCCAAATCTGAGCCCAGCAGCGTCCCTTCGGCATCTCCACCCACACATGCAGTGGTGTGCCATCGGCCTCGGTCATGAGTGTCAGGGGAAGGGTTGCGGGGTCCACCTGGCGATACACTTCCTGCTGCCAGCCTGAACCGGCCAGGTGTTGGTGGAAGTAGCCCTCGTGGTAGAAGAGTCCAACACCAACGAGCGGCAATCCCAGGTCGCTCGCACTTTTCAGGTGATCACCTGCCAGAACCCCAAGTCCGCCCGAGTACGAGGAAAAGCTCTCGTGGATCCCGAACTCTGCACAGAAGTAGGCCACAAATCCATCGGACGTGGAACGCGCTGGTCCATCGAGGTAGCTGTGTAGCTCGGCCGTTACCCGATGAAGGCGACGGACGTACTCTTCGTCCTGAGCTCGTTGCTGCAGTCGGTCTGGCGAGATCTTCGCCAGCAGCACAACCGGATTTCGCTGGCATGCCTGCCAAGCGTCCGGGTCGAGATCGCTGAACAAACGAATTGCTTCTGGATTCCAGCACCACCAGTAGTTCATTGATAGCTGGTGTAACCCTGTGAGCTGCTCAGGCAGGGTGGGAGGAAGAACGAGGGAGGTATGGGGCTTGATCATGTGCGGCAAAGTTAGGGAGGTGGGCCTAAGGCAACGAAGCAGCTATCTTGGAACATCATGCTAAATGATCTTTCAGGCACGCCGGACAAAGCAGGACGTGTCTCACCAGATGAAGCGGTTCAGTTGTTGGCTACCGGCCAGGTTGTGGCGCTACCAACAGAAACGGTGTATGGCCTAGCCGCCCGGGCTCTTGATC
>JAURGP010000087.1 GCA_030833725.1 Candidatus Kapaibacterium sp.
ACCATAGTAAAGCATACTCCGTATCTTAGTCTCGATTAGGCATCAAATCCCATCTACCGACCCAAATAACTATTCTATAGAAATAGTCCAACCTGAAATATGCTTTACTATGGTGGGAGCACAGGGATTCGAACCCTGACCTGACAGATTAAAAGTCTGCTGTCTTAACCGTTTGACCATACTCCCTTCATCTTACCACTCTTGTCACTATCCATGACAGGTCTCCTATTAAAAACTTGGTACACCGTACCAGAATCGAACTGGTCTTTTCGCCGTGAAAGGGCGGTGTCCTAACCGATAGACGAACGGTGCATAAATGAATTTGTTGCAGTAGTGCCACCATCGTTATTGACACCATTCACCTGGATTAACAAAGCCCGGGCAGGACTCGGTACGTCACTTGGGATACTAGTCCAGTTAGCAACCAATCTGCGCCGATCTTCCGATCAGCCGGGAGTTGAACCCGTCCCCTTTTACTATATCAGTCCTTCGAAGAAACCTTTATAGCGTGACATTCTCTTGCTGACACTACAACAAAACTTGGCGACC
>JAURGP010000088.1 GCA_030833725.1 Candidatus Kapaibacterium sp.
CAGTAATGTCATAGCCGAGTAGTACTAATTACCCGTGGATTTTTCATCCAGATTGTTTTATGTTGCTTCCGATATGCCAAATTACCTTGTTATAACTTGGTGGTTATTGCGTCGGGGATCACCTCTTCCCATTCCGAACAGAGTCGTTAAGCCCGATTGCGCCGATGGTACTGGTTAACCCCGGGAGAGTAGGTCGCCGCCAAACCTTTATAAAGCCTCACCATATGGTGGGGCTTTTTTATTTCCGTAATTTTGACCATGCGCATGCGTCTTCTATTGCCAGTGTTTATCGGGATTTTAGGCGCCTTAAGTGCCTTCGGTCAGGATGTCCCTTTTCAGGCTTCATCCACCCTCGACACCATTTTGGTAGTAGACAGTATATCGAGTGACTCGGACAGTGTGGCCGATGTGTGGCCGATTTGCTTCCTGATGTTATCGCTCATGACTTGGACAGTGTGGCCGAACCCAAAGGGCAATTCGCAGAGAAGTGGTTCATGCATCTTTCCCATGGGGATAATTGGGCTTTGGAAACACG
>JAURGP010000089.1 GCA_030833725.1 Candidatus Kapaibacterium sp.
TCTTCCTTCCATTCTTCTCCGTGATGACATTCCTCATTGCCGTGCCAACTGGTGTGAAGATGTTTAACTGGATCGCAACAATGTGGCGTGGGCAGATCTCGCTCAAGACCCCGATGCTCTTCGCACTCGGCTTCCTCTCCATGTTCCTGATCGGCGGAATCAACGGTGTCTTCAGCGCCTCAGTTCCAGTCGACTACGCCGTGCACGCCACCTACTGGATCGTGGCGCACATTCACTACGTTCTCTTCGGTGGCTCCTTCCTTGCGATCATGGCGGGTCTCTACTACTGGTTTCCCAAGATGACCGGGAAGATGCTCGACGAGGGTCTAGGGAAGCTTCACTTTGCGATTGCAATGATCGGGCTCAACCTCACCTTCCTCCCTATGCACACGCTCGGCCTGATGGGGATGCCGCGCCGCATTGCCGACTATTCGCCAACCGCTGGCTGGAACGACCTGAATCTCGCCGCAACCGTTGGCGGGTTCCTCGTTGGGATCAGCACGCTTCCACTCCTCTGGAACATCTACATCTCGCTT
>JAURGP010000090.1 GCA_030833725.1 Candidatus Kapaibacterium sp.
CAGTACTACTTGCTATCACTAATTACTCTATTACTCCTCTCACACTACAACTCACCTGCTACAGCGCCCCCACACCGCTCGTCCCGAATCGGCCAACCCCATTTCAGCACGAACAAACTACAATCGCCCTCGTTCAGCACAACCACCCTCCGTCAAGGTAGTAGTATAAGTGTAGTAACTACTAGTACTAGTAGTACGAGTACTATGAAGAGGACGACTGCTGCTGCTGCTATTACTACTATTACTACTACTACTATTACTATTACTACCATTACTACCATTACCACCACCACCACCATTACAAGTAATAAAATTACTAAAAGAAGATGCCCCACCTGACCCACCTGCATTGCCTGCGTTATTTCCAAAATTTCCTCTAGGACCACCACCACCAACAGTAACAGAATATCCTGTAGATGGAGTTACTGTATAAACACCTACGCCAACAGCACCTGACCCACCTGCACCACTTGAGAAAGGCTCGTTAGACCCACCGCCACTACCACCACCACCACCAATACAAACAACATAA
>JAURGP010000091.1 GCA_030833725.1 Candidatus Kapaibacterium sp.
GGCCAGCGAACGCAAACGAATCAATGGACGATAGTGAGCGTAACGGCTCTGGTAGTTCTGCCAGCTGTAGCTATACAGGTATGGATAGGTAAAGCTGACGATGTCCGTGCACTGCGAATAAAAGTAGTATCCGAAGCCAATCTGCCAAACGCGGTCAAAATATGAGAACCACGAGTTTGGGTTGGGTGGACGCACGTGCGTGATGGTGTGCAGAGTCGGTGGCCAGTAGTAGTTGTAAGACGTATGGTTTTGATGACAGTAGAACATTCCCACGATGATGTTGCTACTACCATCCCACACAAACGTGTTTTTGTTGAAGTCGTAGTCCTGCCATTGACCAATCTCGTGCAGCGCAGGTCCACGGTCTGTTTGGTAGTTGTTTCCCTCGTAGTTGATTACCGGCAACTGGTAGTTGACGTCGGATACCAGCGTTGCATCTCTATGTGGGATCAACGAGTTGCCACTCTTGCGCACGTTGTGCATGTAGTACCACGGGTATCCTCGGTAGGTATCAAAGATGCC
>JAURGP010000092.1:0-252 GCA_030833725.1 Candidatus Kapaibacterium sp.
TATTATTAAATTTAATTTTTTTTAATTTAAGGCTTCACAAGGTTTATTATTTTATGTATTATGCGCGCCACACCAAACAAGGTGTGTTGTGGCGGTTGTAGCTCAGTTGGTAGAGCCCCGGATTGTGATTCCGGTTGTCGCGGGTTCAAGCCCCGTCAATCGCCCCAATTTTGACCCTAGATTTTGAGGGTCAGCTCTAAGTTTTCAAAAGCACAAACAAATAATTTCGATGACTTGGCAAGGCCATTCTTT
>JAURGP010000092.1:262-513 GCA_030833725.1 Candidatus Kapaibacterium sp.
ATTTTTTCTTCATAACCTTCCCCTGTGAATAAAAACTACACGTTAATCACTATACATAAGCTTTTTTAATTCAATTATATCTTCCATTTGTTAGCTCTGTACTGTTCTCGATAAGTTAATATTGATGATTAAAATTAAATATCATTGAATTTATTATGTATTTTCATTAAAAACCGCTTATTTTCTGTTCAAAACCTATTTTTACTGTAAAATATATCTACACTTTTCAAGATATATAACTAAGTATGATT
>JAURGP010000009.1 GCA_030833725.1 Candidatus Kapaibacterium sp.
CTGGCACCACCACCCGCAAGCAAAATGTGTTCGACGATGCCATTGCCTGTGCGCAGTGGTTGATCGACAACGGCATTACTACGCGCGACCTGCTGGCGATCAACGGACGATCGAACGGAGGCCTGCTGGTAGGTGCTGTGATGACACAGCGACCAGACCTCTTCCGCGTAGCGCTTCCGGAAGTAGGCGTGCTGGACATGCTACGCTACCACCTCTTCACCATTGGTTGGAACTGGGCACGCGATTACGGCACGGTAGCCAAGGAAGATCAGTTTCGTGCGCTCTTGGCCTACTCACCCTATCACAACGTGCGTCCTGGAACAACCTATCCCGCAACGATGGTGATGACGGCCGACCACGACGACCGCGTAGTCCCGGCACACTCCTTCAAGTTCGCTGCAGCGCTGCAAGCGTCCGTTGATCCAACGGCGCCGATCACACCGCCTTTGCTCATGCGCGTTGAGCGCCAGAGTGGCCACGGCGCCGTGAATACGGAAACGCTACTGGATGGCATGGCCGACAAGCTGGCCTTTGCCCTGTATGCCATGGGCTGGTCGTATCGCTAAGGCGTCCGCTATGACTGTGAGCGCCACGTGAGGCGCACACGCTCTACGCGTCGCTCGCTACCGGCCAGGATCATTGCCGTGTAATCGTCCAGCAGGATGCCGTCACCAACGTTGGGAATGCGTCCGCTGACGTGGGTGATCATTCCGCCCAGTGTTTCGTAGTCGTCGGAGGAGGGAAGGGGCTTGGGCAGCAACTCGTTGAGGTCGTCGATGTGAATGCCGGCGTCGAACTCCCACACGTCACGGGTCGTTTGCGAGGCCAGAGGAGCTTCCTCGTCGTACTCGTCCTGAATCGTGCCGACCAACTCCTCTAGGATGTTCTCCATCGTGATCAGGCCGGCCGTACCGCCAAACTCGTCCAAGACGATGGCCATGTGCACGCGCTTAGCCTGCATGTCGCGCAGCAGCCGCTTGATCTTGACGTCCTCCTGCACGAAGTAGGCGGGGTGCAGAATGTCCTGTACCAGGATGAGATCCTTGTGGTGCATCAGCGTGAGCAGGTCCTTGGCATACACAATACCAACAATGCGGTCGATCGATCCATCGTAGACCGGTAGGCGTGAGTAGCCTTCCTCCATCACCTGCTCAAGAAGCGCATCGATGTGATCCGATAGGTCCAACGCTAGAATCTTCGATCGTGGAATCATCACCTGATCGGCCGTCGTCTCGGTGAAGTCGAACACGTTTTCGATCAGCTCACGCTCCGAAATCTCCAGAGCCCCCTGCTCACCCGACTGGGCGATGAGGTAGCGGAGTTCCTCGGGGGAGTGCACTTCGTGCTCCGTGGCCGGCGCAATGCCGATGAGTCGGAGCATGGTGTTGCTCATCCAGTTCAGTCCCAGAATCACCGGGCGAAACACGATGTAGAAGGCCCGCATGGGCAAGGCAATGGCAAGCGTCACCGCCTCCGATCGCTGAATGGCGAGCGTCTTGGGCGCCATCTCACCGATCACGATGTGCATGGCGGTAATGATGGTAAAGGCCACGGCAATGCTCACCATGTGCAGGGTAGCCACATCTAGCTGAATGCCGGCCAGGGCAACAACGTCGGCCACAATGGCCGCAACCACCGGCTCTCCAATCCAGCCCAGGGCTAGCGAGGCCAGTGTAATACCCAACTGGCAGGCCGAGAGATAGGCATCGAGATGCTCGATCAGCCCCTTGGCGATCCCAGCAAAGATGTTACCATCCCGCGCTCGAAGTTCGATCTGGGAGGAGCGGACCTTGACCAAGGCAAACTCAGCGGCTACGAAGAAGCCGTTGAGCAGCACAAAAAACAGGGTCAGGGCGATGTTGCCAATCATGGTGCAAAGATACCGTGTTCCTCATCGCGATCCTGATCAGGATCACGATCAGCGCAACGTATCCGACACGCGACTCACCATCCTGCGGTCGAGGTGGTGCGAGAAGTACGTCGTGAGAAAGGCGTCGATCTCCTGTTCGTCTGCGTCAGAAAGATCGAGATTGGTGTTTGGATCTGTTTCGAGGCAGAGCAACAGCGCTTCATAGACCTTCCGTGTAAGCCGATAGCCCTGTGCCGCTTCACTCCGTGGTAGGCCATCCTCGACGCTAATCTTCACCACAGACCCTAGGGGTACGTCCGCCACGGGCAGGCCAAAGCCCATCAGGCGTGCTACCGCCAATCGGGCATGCAGCCCCGTAGCCAGAGCATGCTCCTCGTGGCCAAGGGCAATGCCAACCACGGCTTCCCGCACCACCGAGAACAGTTCCGTCGACGGAGCCTCATCGGCCTGACTCCGCATCAATGTTTCGCAGACGGTCATGGCCGAGCGCAGCTTTACGTACGATGGCTCGCGCCACAGCCCCGGATGCAGGGACTCTGCCGCCGACACCGTATGGAGGTCGCGCAGTTTGCGGTGGTAGATCGTGACCCGCGAGATGGAAAGGGGCTCTAGGGCACTACCAAAGGGGGACTTCGGAGTGCGGGCACCCCGAGCCACCACGGACACCTTGCCTAACTGCTCCGTATAGAGCACCACGATCCGTGACGTATCGCCGTATCGGCGGGAGTGGAGCACAACGGCATCGGTGGTAACGATCATGTGGCAAATTACCTTGCACCTCGTATATTTGTGCTCTCTCAACGAGATTCCGCAGTAGCTCAGCTGGTTAGAGCATCTGACTGTTAATCAGAGGGTCCGGGGTTCAAGTCCCTGCTGCGGAGCCAAAAATGACCTGGGCTAAGCACCCAGTAAACTAAAGGGATAGGCACTACGCCTATCCCTTTTTCTATTGCGGTCTCTGTTGCGTGTTGGTTACGGGACCAGCAGCGCCTGACTCACCATGGTAGCGTTCGTACGAAGCACCACGCGGTACATCCCGGCCGGCAGGGTGGAGGTGTCCCAATCCACGAGATGCTGTCCCGGTAGAGCCTTTCGATCGTGCCGGATGATCGACTGACGCAAGCCCTGCATGTCATACACTTCAAGCGTCATCGCCGTAGTTCTATCAAGCGTGTATCCTATGGTTACCGGGCCACGCACGGGGTTTGGTGCGAGAGGATAGAGGCGAACGTCATGCTCTGATGTCAGGGCCGACTCTACCGATGTTGGCACGTCGTCTAGCACAAGGTCCTCATCGCCACCTTGGTACGGAAGCCACAGGAACGGGAGGTAGAACATCTCATCGGTGGTGCCTTCACCCCATCGAACTGTTGTTGGAGGGATGCTTGGATTGAAGGGGTTTGCTTCGGTGTTGTCGTACGTCGCAAAGGCAACGATTGTACATCCGCGGGGAAGAACAACGGGCTGAGCGAAGTGGTACGACCCCTGCCAGTTGAAGTCCCAATCTGGAATTGAGATGAGTGGTATGGTGTCCTGCTCCGGCGTTACCGCATACACCTTCCATGAGCGATTCAGCAGATGAGCATGAGGCGCCAGCCCGAGGAGCGTCACCTTTATGGGTGTTGTGAACCTGCCTTCGAAGGTTGTTACTGAGTTTGGTGGCATCACGAACGGCCCATTGACAATGGCCGGTGGTAGCATGATGTGTGAGCGGACGTAGCGCCGCGCTGGAGTTTTTGAGAAGAAGAGATTCACCGTCGATGAATCCGTACCTCCAACCGTTGTTGGTGCATAGTGCATCTGAATGACAATGTCGCTGTTGGCAGGGATCTTCTGTGCCATACCCTGTGTGTACACGATTGGGCGTGCTCCAGGCACGTAGCTGGGCAACTGATCTCCAAAGCGAGCCTGTCCGGCCTCCGCGCCACGGCCGACGTAGCCGTACTCAGGAGTCTCAGCATCAAGCTGGGCCGCGGTGCCAGTGGTGTCTGTCCAGAAGAGTGCATGGTGCACTAGAGAAGTGTTTCCTGGTCGCAGCTCAAGTGCTACGAGATCGCGGTCTTCGCGCAGACCAGTTGGTAGTACGAAGAATCGATACTCATCGGTGTTCGTCGCGCTGACCCGATGTGCCGATGAAAACGATAGCGACACATCCGGTGTACCAACCTGAGAACCGGTCGGAAACGTTGGTGGAGGTGGGGCCTCCGTAGGATCGCCTTCAGGGGCTCCAGCGTCGACCCACGCCTTGATGGTTGCAATCTGTTGGTCAGTGAGCCTGTTTGTACCAATGAACGCTCCGCCATACGTGGGGTCTGGCTTCCATGGAGGCATGAAACGTATCTGTGTGGTATAGGCAATCATGTCGGCCCACGCCGTTGCATCCTCGTAGGACTCCAAGGGGAACGGCCCGATCTCTCCACTGCGATGACACGTCGTGCAATGCGAGTAGATGATTGGAGCGACATCCCGACTCCACGTGACGGACTGTGCTTGCAGCCCCAGCGCGTTGAAGAAACTCAGAATCGGCAAAACCAGGAGAAGCCGTCGATACATACTTACCTCCACACAGGAAGAATACATCCAATCGCCGTCGTGACTCGGGGTGTAACCGACATCCCATCCGTCAGGGCACGTAGAACCGCCCGAACATCATGTTGCGTTACCACACCACGACGCTGACCAACTCGCACAAACAGATCATTGACTCGACCTCGATACAGTACCTGCTGATCCGCGACGGAAACGATGGCAACTTCTGGGGTAATCGTCACTCCGTACCGTCGTGCACGCACAGCGCCGGAGTCGATACGGCATACAAAGGGCAGATCAGAAGTCTTGCGAAACTCCTCGATGCTCTCCCATGTCGACACCTGATTCGGAAACCAGCCAACGAACTGGATCGAATCCGAACTGAAGTCCTGATGAAGTCGAATCAGCTCATCAGTGAATGCTTGCGTGATCGTGCAAGATTCCAGCATGAACACATTCACCACGTACGTCTGCCCAGCTGCTGAGCTAACACCAAACAGCGCAGCAAGAATGGTGAGTAGGCGTGGTAAACATCGTTGCACGGTGACAAACTGGATAAACTGGACAAACTGGACAAACCGTATACCGCTGAGCTCGGCTGGATTGCTCCTCGCCTTCATGCCGTCGTTCAACGTGAGCAGTCAACCATCGGTCTAACCTACTACCTTCTCCTGCTCAGACCTAGGCCAGCTCGCTCAGCTCCAGCCAGCGGCTGGTGGCCATGTCGATGTCGTGGAGTAGGCGCTGGAGTTCATCGCTTAGCGCTGCCAGTTCGGTGTAGTCCGTAGTGCCGCCGTTGAGTGCCTGCTCGATGGAGGCTTGGCGCGCTTCAAGTTCGGGAATGCGCTCCTCCAGAGCAGCAAGTTCCTTTTGCTCTTTGAAGGTGAGTTTGCGTGGACCTGACGGTTGGGTTTTGGGCTTGGTGGTGTTCTTGGTGGTGGCGGCGTCCGCTGCGCTCGGTGCGGCACCGACCTGTTCGATTTTTTCGAGGTAGGCCGAGTAGTTGCCCGGATACTCTTTCACGCGTCCGTCTTCGAAGGACCAGATGGTGTCGACGGTTTTGTCGAGGAAGGCCCGGTCGTGGGACACTACCACCAGCACGCCTTTGAAGAACTGAAGGTAGTCCTCCAGAGCCGTCAGCGTGGCAATGTCGAAGTCGTTGGTGGGTTCGTCCAGAAACAGCACGTTGGGATTCTTCATCAGTACGCGCAATAGGCCAAGACGGCGGCGCTCACCCCCGGATAGCGTATGGACGTAGGCATGCTGCTGCTTGCCGGTGAAGGCAAAGCGCTCGCAGAGTTCACGAGCACTGATGTAGCGGTCGTGCCCCAAGCCAACGTCGATGTATTCGGCAATGGCTCGCACGTTGGCAATCACGGTTTCGTTTTCGGCTAGGTCACGAATCTCCTGCTCGAAGAAACCCAGCGAGACGGTTTCACCAAGATTCACCCAACCCGCAGTGGGCTGCTGGCGGCCGCTGAGCACGCGCAGCAGGGTAGACTTTCCGGCACCGTTGGGACCAATCACGCCAATGCGACTACCCGGCTGCGCTCTCCACGTGACGTCGCGAAACAGCCAGCGTCCGTCACCCTCAGCATCCAGTTGAACACCCAGATTGTCGGCATCGATGATCCTGCCACCCAAAAAGCGATGCCCCAACTCGATCTCGATATCACGCTGTTGGGAGGTAGGGGGCTCTGCCTCCATCTGGGCAATCCAGTCGATCCGGCTCTTCTGCTTGGTGCGCCGCGCCTTAGCACCCTTGGCCAGCCATGCCAGTTCCCGACGCAACTTGTTACGCTGATGGGCTGCCGTGGATTCCTGGACGTCGATGAGCGACGCCTTGCGCTCCAGGTACTTCTCATAGCCCCCTTCAAACGACAGGATGCGATGTTGATCCAGCTCTACGATGCGTGTGCAGACGGCATCGAGGAAGTACCGGTCGTGCGTTACCAGCAGCAAAGCGCGCGGAGAGTTGGAGAGCTCGTCCTGCAGCCACTGCACAGAGTCGGCGTCGAGATGGTTGGTGGGCTCGTCGAGGATCAACAGATCGGGCTCCGACATCAACGCTCTGGCGATCGCCACGCGCTTTCGCTGACCACCCGAGAGTGTATGGACGTCAACCTCGGGCTCGTGAATACCCAGCTTGCCGAGAAAGCGTCGCGCTCGCGTTTCCAATTCCCATGGCTCGAGCATACCGTGTTCGGGATTGTAGGCCGCCGTGACTGCCTGGAGCGCCGTGTCTCCACGGGTAAACTCCGGCTGCTGGTTCAGGTATTCGAAGTGCGCTTCACGCGACCGAGCCACGGTGCCGCTATCGGGGCTGTCGATTCCAGCGATGATGTTCAGCAGTGATGTCTTGCCGGCGCCGTTACGGCCAATAATGCCAACGCGTTCACCGGACTGCATCCCGAAGGAAATGCCATCGAAGATGGGGTGCTCGCGATGTGTCTTTGCCAGCTCCGTAGCTGAAAACAAGGTCACGGGTGTATCTCCCGATCCGTCTCCCGATTCATCTCCCTCTTCAGAGCCTCACGAAGTCGCTGTTGAGCCTCGGTGGAGATCTGTCCCACGGGCGGTGCGGACCGTGCAGACTGTGTTAAGATGTCTACTTGCAGGACGTAGTGTTGGCAGGGTTCACAGCCGCTCAAGTGCCAACGCAAACGAACGCTGTTCACCAAGCTCAGGCGCGTGTGCTCGCGCTGTGTCAGCAACTCAGTAGCTTCTTTGCAGGATGGTCGGAGACGTTGCATTAGCGGTGCTCCCGAGGTAGTTCAAACCAATGTGTATTCAGGCAGTCCCGCAGTCGCAAGCGTGCGCGGTGCAGAACAACCCAGAGGTTCGACGCCGTAATACCGAAAATCTGACAGATCTCGTCGGTTTCCAGTCCGTCGAGCTCTCGTGCCGTAAAGATTAAGCGCTGTTGCTCTGGCAAGGCCTGTAGGCAGCGGTCAAAGATCTCGTAGAACTCAGCTCGCTCGGCGTCGTCCATCGCCTCTGGTGATCGCTCCAGCCACGCCGTAGCTGTTGGCTCGTGGTGCCAGTGGCCATCCTCGCGAAACGGAGAATCACCGTCGGAGGAGTCCTCCACGAAGAACGACTGACGCGTAGCCCGCCGACGAACGCTGTCGATGATCCGGCTCTTAAGGATCGTGTACAGCCAGTTCCGCTCGGAGATGTCGCCCCGATAGGAATCACGTGTACGCCAGGCCGTGAGAAACGTTTCCTGCACCACGTCCTCGGCATCACTGTCGTTGCGCAGACGCTGGACGGCGTACCGAAAGAGTTCGCTGCCGAAACGGTCAACCCAGGTTGAGGCATCCAGCGTGTGGTCCGAAGTGGTCATGCCGTCAGTGCAACACCGTACGTGGTAGCGTTACCACCGTGGAACCAAGGACGTACGGGCCGATCTCGTAGGGGTTGTAGTACAGGACTACACTGTCGGCCGTGAGTCCAATGTTGGCAGGCAACATGAACGCATCACCATCGAACCAGTACTCCGTACCCTCGGTCAGTGATGCTCCGGGAGCCAATCCCGCTTGTTTCCGAAACGCCGCTTCGGCCCTCGTCTTCAGGCGTGTGGTGTCGGCCGTCAGGTCCGTCAGGGTAAGGGGCTTGCCGGTGCGCATGTCGGCCAGGACGTAGGTTGTGTACGACAGTGGATGTGCTCCTCCCATGTAGCTCGAGGTTGCTACCTCTATGCAGGCAATAGAGTCCATCGCGGTCACCGTAGCCGTGCCCTGCATGGTCCAGCGTTGCTCGCTCTCCGGAAAGTCCGACAGGAAGTCTTCGTACTCCGCAATGAACCGCTGTGTGGCCTCGGCCAGATTGGTGGCACGCTCCATGTCGGGACCACCCATTTCCTGAGCAATGGCATCGATCACGCGCGAGGTGAGGAGGCGAGCAATGCTGTCGTTACCCGCATCCACGGCACTAAACACCGGAAATCGCAGGTCCACACCGCCGCAGCGGTCCAGCGGGCCATCGCAGCCGGAGGGTCGTGCTGTGATGGTCGAGTCGCGCCAGGCAAAGCCCGGCAGGTCGGACACCAGATCGTTGGAACAGGAGGAAACGAACAACACGGTAGCTAGGCCGGCTGCTACCGTTGTCATAACAGCGCGCTGCATCACTTCACCAACATCATCGGCTTGGTGGCCGTGTAGCCCGGAGCCGACAGGACGTAGTAGTAGAGGGAGCTCTGCATGTTATGCTCACGGGTATCGATCGTCACCGTGTGTTCACCTGCTGGCAGTACGTCGTTCACCAGGGTTGCAACCACAGCACCGTGGAGGTCAACCACCTTGACAACAACGTCGGACGTTGCCGTCGTCGAAAACCGGATGGTCGCTTGATCCGTGATGGGATTGGGTTGACACTCGAACAGGGTGAATCCCGACACATCAGTTTCATGCGTCTTTCCGGCAATGACCGATCCATCCGTCCCGGATTCGACGTCCGACTGTACGATGTAGCCCCGAGGCTCGATAATCACCTGCATAGGCTTGCTGGTAACCGTGGCACAGGGACCTGCCAATTCCACCGTGTATACGCCGGCCATGTCGGGGCGAGCAATCGGGTAGCGGAGTTCCTGTCCGTGCTCACCGCGCAAGAGCACGCCATCCTTGAACCAGCGAACGGTCAGATGGCGCATGTCCTGATCCTTGTTCACCGTCAGGACGAACTCCGAACCCTCCGGCATGCGCTTCATCAGCTGTGCCATCATGTCGGTAGAGGCGCTGCCTAGCAACGCGATCAGGGTCAGCACGAGGAGTACGGATCGACGTGTCATGTCTCGGGTCCTTTTTTTCGTTTCCAATAGCTCGAATATAGCAGTTTTGTGCCGTGCGAATCTTCATTACCGCTGGCGATCCGTCGGCCGACGCTCATGCGGCGCGCCTGATGGCTGCCCTCCGTCTCCGTATTCCTGAGGTCGTCTTTGAGGGATTCGGTGGACCGGCCATGGAAATGCAGGGGTTACGATCGGTGGCACATCTCAAGGATCTGGCAGTGTCGGGGTTCTGGGAGGTGGCCAAGCGGTATGGCTACTTCCGTGCCCTGCTCAAGCAATGCCAGCAGCTCCTCCATTCCCGCAGGTACGATCTCTTCCTGCCGGTTGACTACCCTGGATTCAACCTGAGATTGGCTACCTATGCCCGTTCCCAGCGTATTCCCGTTGCTTGGTACATTGCCCCACAGTTATGGGCATGGGGCTCACGGCGTGCACCCGTGTTGGCAGAAGCCGTAACCGACCTGCTCGTGGTGTTTCCCTTCGAGGTTGAGTTTTTCTTTCACCATGGTATCGCTGCCTACTACGTGGGTCATCCCCTGATCGAGCAGTTGGATACGATACCCCATGTCCCGCGCACAGAATCGGTGCTCCTGATGCCTGGTTCCCGGCAGCAGGAGGTACGTCATCACATTCCCGTGTTGCAGTCGGCGATGGTGGAGCTTCGCCGGATGTCTCCTGCGCCCGTTGTTGTGGCCAAGGCGGGGATGGTGGATGCCGAGTGGTTAAGCCCCTTGCAGACAAGCGGTGCGGAGATCGTCATGGATAGTCGAACTGCGATGCGTACAGCTGGAGCTGGACTCGTCAAAGCTGGAACCTCCACGCTGGAGGCTACCTTGCTCGGCATGCCCTATGCAACGTTCTACCGTACTTCGTGGGCGTCGTATCATCTCAGCCGCTGGTTGGTAGACGTGTCGTCCGTGACCATGGCCAATCTGTTGCTGGATCGACCGGTGGTGCATGAGTATCTCCAGCAGGACGCCACCGGTGAGCGTCTCGCTGCAGAGCTACTAGATCTGCTGCAGAACGAGCAGCGCCGGCAGGAGCTGGCGCAGGCAACCGCCGAGGTGCATCAGCTGCTTGGTGGTACGGGTGCCAGTGAGCGAGCTGCGGACTATCTTGCCGACCGCTACCAGAAAAGAGGGCGGTAGACCTATGTTTCGTGCTCGGCTTGTGTCGTTCATCATCCGTGTGCTGGCTCGTACTTGGAGCCTTGATGTGCAAGGGCAGCTCCCCATGCAGCCCTGTGTTGTGGCCTTTTGGCACGGAAGTATGCTGCCAATCTGGTGGGCCTTCCGCGGCCTGCGCCCAACGGCGATGGTGAGTGCCAGCCGCGACGGTGCACTGCTGGCACAGCTTCTCCAGGACTGGAACTATCGCACGGTGCGGGGATCGTCGTCGCAAGGCGGTAGTGCAGCACTGTCCGACTTGGTGCGTGCTGCCCACGACCACGTTGTGATGATCACGCCAGATGGGCCGCGTGGTCCAGCTCAGGTGATGAAGCCAGGGGCAGTGGTTGCTGCGCAGCGTGCAGGCGTTCCGCTGTTGCTCGTTACAGCTCGTGTCTCCCGAGCCAGGATCTTCGAGCGGTCGTGGGATCGCTTTGCACTGCCACTACCGTTTGCAACGGTGACACTAGTGATTGACACACCGCTCACGATTCCCCCAGATGCCGATCGAGACGCCGTAGATGGCATTATGGCACAGTGTGAACAGCGACTTCGAGCCATCACGGATGACGTCGGCGTATGACGATGATACGATCTCTGCTTGCCCGCGTGTATGGCGCCGTCGTGAAGCGCCGGAACAAGCGGTATGATGATCGACGTACCCCCATCGTCACGGTGGATGTGCCGGTTGTGAGCGTCGGGAACCTTACGGTAGGTGGTACGGGAAAAACACCGGTGGTGCAGATGCTGGTACGCTGGCTCCAGCAGCAGGGCTACCAACCAGGGGTTGTGTTACGAGGCTACCGCCGTCGATCGCGCGGACTGGTGGTGGTTCACAATGGCGAGCGTCTCTGCGCCACCGTCGATGAGGCCGGTGACGAAGCCTACCTCCATGCCACCGCTCTCGGAGTTCCCGTGGTAGTGTGCGCCAGCAAGGTGGATGCTGCCGTCCATGCGGCTGGCATGCTTCCCTGTGATGTGATTGTGGTAGACGATGGCTTTCAGCACCGATCACTCCATCGCGACGTGGACATTGTCCTCGTGGACCGGGCAACGCTACAGGGCAAGCTTCTACCAGAGGGCCGCTTGCGCGAGCCCCTTACAAACCTGCGTCGAGCTGACGTGGTCCTGTTGACTGATGCAACGCTCACGGCAGCTGACGTCCAAGGCTACACAGCACCTGAGGCCGTGATCGACCACGTGACCACCACAAGCTCATCCGATCTCACTGGCCAACGGCTGATCGTGATGGCTGGTATCGCCAACCCAAAAAGATTAACGGCTACGCTGCAGGCTGGTGGTGCCACCGTCCTTGAGGAAATCTTCTTCAGCGATCACTTCCGATATTCGCAGCGTGACGTGGCAGGGGTGATCACCGTAGCTGTGACGCACGCTGCGGTCGTCTGCACCACGGAGAAGGACTACGTGAAACTGGGTCCTTACCTCCACCTGTTCGAAGCTGCTGGTGTTGCTGTTCATGTTGTGCAGATCGAAGCCCAAGTGTCCGATCGCACGCAGCAGCATATTCTCGACCTCATCGCAGGAGCAACAGATGAAGATTGCCATTAGTAAGGCCTCGGGTTCGGCAAGTTTCGATCGCTATGCACCATGGCTCCAGGCTGCCGATGCCTCGGTGGAGGTGGTGGATCTGTTCGGGCTCTCGGCCATGGATGCCGTGGCCGCCCTGCACGATGTGGCCGGCCTGGTGCTCTCCGGTGGCGAGGATGTGGATCCCGCGTTGTACGGCCATGCGGAGCGGAGGGACCTGTGCGGGACGATCAACGCCGAGCGTGATGCCGTGGAGTTGGCACTGGCAACGGCGGCCGTCGAGCGGCGCATTCCCGTACTGGGTATCTGTAGGGGGCTTCAGGTGCTCAACGTAGCATTCGGTGGTACGTTGATCGCAGATGTGCCATCCCAGCGTCCGTCAGAAACAGAACACCGGCGGATCGAGGGTGTGGACAGCACGCACGCCGTGGAGGTGCAGCCAGGCTCGATTCTCAAGAACGTCTGTGGAACGATGGAGGGTACGGTCAATAGTGCGCACCACCAAGCCATTGAAAAGATTGCCGCCGTGTTTACAGCCACCGTCCTGGCCGAAGACGGTATCATCGAAGCCATTGAGTGGGGCGATGCTGCTTTGGGTGGGAAGCCCTTTCTCCTTGGCGTGCAGTGGCATCCAGAGCGCATGGACTATCAGAGTCCGTTTTCCCTCCGCCTTGCCGAGCACTTCCTGCTGGAGGCCGCTGCCTACCAGCTGCTGCTGAAGTAGGAGTTCACATCCGAACGTCCAGCTGGGCAGTGGCAGACGCCTGGGTTTGAAGCAGGACCGTTGAGACGGAGCAGCGGATGCTGGGTATCGGTTGCCACGAGGCAGCCAAGAGTAACCGTGCACCAATGCCGCTGCCGACGACGGTGTTGAACACACCAACGACGGGCACCTCCATGGCATAGGGTGCAACATCGAACGATGTGGACCAGTACGTGGTGTACCGCGCCGTAACGTGCGAGCTGGTCAGAAATGTCCATCGTGCCTCGATGTAGCCGAGGTATCCCTCGTGTATCTCACCATGCTCCCACGTGGCGCGCCGCACATCCGAGCGCAAACGAAGCCGGAGCTGTCGCTGGACCTGTGCCGTGAGATCCGCACGAAGGGTGGTGCGATGCCGACGCGTCATCACGCCAGAGGTGGAAACATCGTCCACTTCGTACCGATATCGAGCATCCAGCTCCACACCTCGTACCAGCTTGATCTGCACATCGGTGATCGCATCGAGGCCGCGTGTGGGCATCGGGACGCTGTAGGATCGCGATGGCCGTCCATGCACGTCGAGGGAGGCCTCGATGTTCCATCGGTCTTGGCGGTAGTGGAACCCAACGAGACAGCCGGCCTCATTGCCAAGGATCGATGCCTGAGAGATAGCAGCGGCATAGGGGTGGCGAAGATCCGGATCTGACCACCGGACGGCGGCCGACACCGATCCGCTGGGAATCTCTCTGCGGGCAATCAGCAGCATCGCCCAGCGATCTGCACCATGAACGCCAATCTCGGAATGGAGGTGCCACGAGTCCAGCTGTACCTCCATATCGGCTGTTGTCATGGTGGTTGTGCCATCGCGGTACGTGTGAATTCCGCCAACAGCACTCGTCCATAAGGGCATCCGTACCGATGCCAGCAGTGATGTTTCTGGTGTGCCATCAACTGAGACGGGCGACCATACCACGCCCACGTCTATCGGAAGCTCTGCTGTCAGTGCAGAAACATGGACAGCGATCCCTCGCTTGAGTGATTCCTGCCAGGTTGAGGTGTATGGGCGTAGACGCACGTCGGTGCTCAGGTTGGAGAGTCTGGACATGGGACTACGCCCGAATCCGCCGCCACCGCCAAGCGCTATGCCGAGACCACTGGCAAGAGAAACATCACCCACACCAATCATGTATCGATCGAGGGGAATCAACGCCCAACCACCCCTCACAGATTCCGTTCCTGTAGCGCGGAGGAGCGCGCCAACACGGCCCGCCGCCGTGGTCAGATCCAGTCGTGAGGACCAGTCAGGCGTGCGCCCCTCCCGCCACTGAGCCCGTAGGCGCAACCGTCCACTGTTGATCCACGACTCCAACCATGTTGTGCAGGTGCAGTGCAGCGTACACGTGGTGGAGATGAGGATGTGCTGGTCGGTTGTCAGGCACGCACGCCGTGAGAGATCGCTCATCGATACAGCGCTATCTACCAACGAATCAACCGCAGAACGGATGCGCGCAGCCGTCACGCGGCTGATGCCCGGAATCTGCGTGAGGTCGCGACTGCTGGCGCATCGCAGGCAGAGTGGACTCTCAGCATAGGACTGCAGCGCATCCAGCATGGCGAGGTTCTGCGGGTCGGACGCCAGGTCGTCTTGGCCACTGGCAACGGCGATAGCCCACAGGAACAACAACACTCTACCCATCGAACCGCACATCGAGCGATAGCGCGGCCCTGTAGCCGAGGCGCTCCACCCACGATACCTCAGCCACGATGTCCGGCAGGTCCTCCAACAACAGACGAGCTCCCACACTCAGCGTGATGGGCCAGGTAGAGCATCTCCCGCGCAGGGTTGTCGTGGTGGACGGATGGTACAGAGCTGAGAGCATGAGCGAGGTATACTGCCCTGGTGCGATGGCCAGCTCGGCAGCAGCAGCCCCCTGCCAACCGACTCCTAGTCGGAGGGTTCGGGTAGGGGGCTGACTGTCCGAGTGGAGTTGCAGCAGTCCGTCGACGCCGCAACCCACCAACCAGGTGGGGTTGAGTGCCATGATGGTATGGATGTTCATCGCCAGTGAGGTGCGAGCGGGGAAGCCGACAGCCCCCTGCCAGGTTCCAACAAGTTGTGATGCTGCGGTGAAGGAAGGCGTGATCAACCAGACGCGCGCCACCGAACCCTGGAGATCTATCCATCCTCCACCCGACAGTCCGGATACGTGAGCCAGCATCTGTACCGGCGGAATCGACGCCGTGATGGACGCTTTGCTGAGATCGACAAAGCCATACGGGGCGGGCCGAATGCCTACCGAAAGGGAGGCGCTCTGTTTTGCCGTGGCGGGAGCCATAACGCCCTCCGTAAGGGACAGCACCGTGGTGCCCGTGATGTCCTGTGCAAGCATGATCGCAGGAGCCGCGTGCACCAGAAACAACCCTCGACACGTCATCTTCAGCCTGCGTATGTTCGCAGGTACGAGGATGCTACACATGATGCGATACATCAGGAGTACACGCATGTTGAACGGAAACGTCGTCAGACTGCTTACCATGTGGATTGTCGTGATGATCACGGCAGGAAACGTGACATCCCACGCGCAGGAATTGGATGCCCGCGTAACCGTGAACATGGATGCCATCCAGATGGATCAGCGCATGGAGGCCCGCACCATGGCTGCCGACGTGGAGCGATACCTCAACAACCAGCGCTATACGGGCCAGGATTGGGAGGGTGAGCGTATTCCGGTGGACATCACCATCTACCTGATGTCGCGCAGCGGTAATCGATACATGGGACGGTTGGCCATCGTCAGCCGTCGGCTGGCGAATGGGGAGCCCAATACCGGAGGCCCCCTACTTCGCATCTTCGATCAGGAGTGGACATTTGAATGGTCGTTCAACCCCGTGCTGAACTACCAGACGATGCGCTATGATCCGTTCAGCAGTGTCATCGACTTCTACGTCCTGCTGGCCATCGGTCTGGATGCTGATACCTACGACGATCTTGGTGGAGACCCCCTCTACAATGCGGCCAAGCAGATCGCCCAGCTTGGTAGTGCAACGGGCATTTCCAGCTTCTCGACAACGTTTCAGCCGGGCGAGATTACGCGCATGTCGATTGTGACCGAGCTGACCGATCCTCGGTTTAACGGTCTTCGTCGGATCTTCTACGACTACCATGTAGCCATGGATGAGTATGCGTTGGACCCTGAAAAGGGAAGGACACAGATGCTCGTCGTTCTGGACGATCTCGCCTACTTCAAGCAGAACTCCATTTCCAATCGGTCGGCCCTACTGGACGTGTACTTCGATGCCAAGGCGGGTGAGTTGGCTGACATGTTCCGTGGGATGAAGGATGCGAAGGTATGGGACACGCTCCGCTACCTCGACCCCTCGAACTCACAGATGTACGAGTCTGCTTCGCAAGGGAAGTAGACCGAACGTAGAAGGGAAAGTAGATCACCTGCATGGCAACACCTGCCGCTCTGCGCCACGAAGACATGATGAGTATTGCCCTCGAGGAGGCGGCGCAAGCTGCCGCCGAGGGTGAGGTTCCCGTTGGTTGTGTGATTGTGCATAACAACGACGTGATTGCTCGTGGCCACAACGAAGTGGAACAAACCGGCGACCCGACGCGTCATGCCGAGATGATAGCCATCGAGCGCGCCGTGGAGCGGTTGGGGACGAAGTTCCTGGACGATTGTACGCTGTATGTTACGCTTGAGCCCTGTACGATGTGCGCCGGAGCCATGGTGCTGGCTAGGGTTCCTACCATGGTGTACGGAGCCGACGAGCCCAAGACCGGAGCCGTGCGCTCGCTCTTTGAAGTGGCCGACGATCCACGGTTGAACCATCGATGTATCGTTCGGTCGGGAGTGAAGGCCGACGAAGCCAGAAACATGCTCACCAGCTTCTTTGCTGATCGACGATCCGGTAGCAGTACTGCTGAGGAGCCTGTTGCATCGGAGCAGACGGGGCAGAAGGGGCAGCTGGTATTGGTGCCAACGCCGATTGGCAATCTGGAGGATATCACGAAGCGAGCGCTGGATACCCTTCGCGATGCCGATGTGATTCTCTGCGAGGATACGCGACGTACGGGGCAGTTGCTACGGCACTACGGGCTGGGCAGCAAGCGAATGGTCAGCTATCACGAGCACAACGAACGCGAGCGAGCTGCCGAAATCGCAGAGCGTGTTGGGAGAGGCTACACCGTAGCGCTGGTGTCGGATGCTGGCATGCCAGGCATTTCAGACCCTGGCTTTCGTGCTGTGCTGGCCTGTTGCAACGCCGGACTCACCGTCACGGCTCTGCCAGGGGCGTCGGCGGCTGTAACGGCGGCGGCCGCTTCCGGACTACCCACCGATGAGCTGTATTTTGTAGGGTTTCCACCCCAGAAGAAAGGTCGGCGCACCTTCCTTGAGCGTGTACTCGAGGCCTCGGCAACCATCGTGATGTATGAATCTCCGCACCGCATCGAGCGGCTGTTAAGCGAGGTTTGCGAGATTGCCGGCAGTGATCGCCAGGTTGTGGTCGCCAGGGAGCTTTCGAAAGCGTACGAGGAGTACCTTCGAGGGACGGCTGCTGATGTTGCCGCCACGATTGCCTCTCGGGGTGGTATCAAAGGAGAGTGTGTTGTGCTTGTTGCGGGAAGGTTGCTGTAGTCATGTTTATCTCGTTCGAGGGGATCGACGGCAGTGGGAAATCCACCCAGCTAGGCATGCTGCGAGCATGGCTGGAGGAGCGTGGGCGCACCGTGCTGACCGTCCGGGAGCCCGGAGCGACGCATCTGTCGGAGTCCATCCGGGAGATCCTGCTAAGCAACAAGCAGACCATCACTCCTACGGCGGAGTTACTGTTGTTCTCTGCTGCGCGTACACATTTGGTGGAAACCGTGATCCGTCCGGCACTGGAGCGTGGAGACGTGGTGCTCTGTGATCGCTACGTGGATTCCACGACGGCCTACCAGGGACATGGACGGCAACTTGATCTGGAGCAGGTGGCACTGTGTAACCGATTGGCTACGCAAGGTGTCCTTCCTTCGCTGACGTTCTTCATCGACGTGCCGTACGACGAGGCACAGCTGCGCATGCAGTTTCATCCTACAGGCACCGAGCCGGATCGGATGGAGCGGAGTGGCCGTGACTTCTTCGAGCGTGTTCGTGCCGGCTACCTCTCCATCGCGGCCAGTGAGCCGCAGCGGTTCGTGGTGATTCCCGGTGTGCAGGATCGTACAGCAATCCACGAGCAGATCTGCGCACAGATCGTGCCGATGCTGCGCGGCTGATTCCGTATCTTTTCGGCTCTGTTTACACACCTATCAATGGATTCAACTGGCATGAAGAACCTTCTTGCTTTCGTTGCCTTCGTGGTACTTGCTGGTAGTGCCTTTGCCCACACCCCTCGCGTTGTAGACGCACGGTCCGTGCTGACAACCATGACGACTTCGGGTAAGCATGCCTCGGCGCAGTCCACGGCCTTCGAGCGTCTGGTGCTGCTACAGCACGATGCCGCCGCAGCGGCCTTTGCCTCTGGCGATGCCACACTGACCCTCACGAACGTTGAAGTTCCTCTGCACGGAACCCTCACGCTGGATTTACGGCGCACGGCATCCGTGTTCGATGCCAACACGAAGTTCATGGTGAACACCAAAGATGGTGGCAAACCATTTCCGGTGCGTCCTATTCACTCCTATGCCGGTACCGTTGTCGGTGACGAAGGCTCGTGGGTAACCCTGCACTACTCCGATGGCGATCTAACGGGCTTCATCCAGCACGGTACTGGCCAACGAACCGTGGTAGGGCGGGCTTGGGAACATCGCAGTGCAAAGGGCGCTACGCCCCATGCCTTCTCCGATGAAGCGTCGGTACCTGGTGGTGCAGCGCTGAACAACTTCTTCTGTGGAGTGGACGACAGCAAGCTCGATGCATCGCAGATCGTGCCGAATATGCTGGTGCCAAGCAGCCTAAACAAGAGCAGTACACAGGGCGGTAAGAAGATGGACGACATGCAGTCCATGCCACTGAAGCAAATCTCCGTGGCACTTGCACTGCGCGAGGATATCGACTCTACACTCAAGTTGCGCGGATACACCAACGAACAAACAGCCCAGCACTTTGCCAAGATCGTGGCCTGTATGTCGCAGGCCTACGAGCAAGACATGCGTGCTCGGCTCTACATCAGCTACGTGTTCGTGTACACCGAGGAAGACCCTTCCTTCTTCTTCTACGACGGCGCTGCTCCGGGCGAACTGCTGGAAGAGTTTAGCCAGAGCTGGTCGAGCAGCTTCAACGATGTAGATCGCACTGTAGCACACCTCTACACGCGTAAGAAACCGGTAGGGGGCTTGTACGTTGGGGGCATCGCCTACCTCGACAAGATGTGCAACAAGGCCTACCGTGGTGGATACGGTGTGAGCACCGTGGACCTGACCAATCCGGATAACCTGCCAGGCAGCCCCTCGAGTCGTAATGCCTTCGTATGGGACGTCTTCGTGGCTGCTCACGAGATCGGTCATAACGTAGGCGCTCCCCACACCCACAACTGCTACTGGAGCCCTCCTGTAGACACGTGCATGATTCAGAGCGATGGAACGGATGCCTGCTACGATAATGCTGCATTACGCCGTGTGATCCCCGGTACCATCATGAGCTACTGCCACCTGCGCAACGGTAGCAGCACACCACTCACCTTTGGTCCTCGCGTGGCTGAACGGATGCGCACCTGGATTGAGAAAGCCCCCTGCATCGTGGACGTACCAAATCCATACGTGAACCTCACCTCCCCACGAGGCACCGATAGCTATGCTGGAGGATCGAGCATGCAGATTCAGTGGACGTCGGCCCGAGTGGACCGCGTGAACCTGGATTGGAGCCCGGATGGTGGGACAACGTGGAATGCCATTATTGGCAACATTCCAGCGGTGGACAGTCAGTACGTATGGACACTTCCGGCGGTGGGGACATCGCGTCTGGTGATTCGTATTTCGGATGCGTCGGACGCCTCCGTGTTTGCAACGTCCATTGCCCAGTACACCATCGACGTACCGCTCGAAGTGCTCAACCCTGTTGGGGGTGAGCGCCTTGGCGTAGGAACCACCTTCAGCATCCGTCTGAAGAAGGACAACACGATTCCAACGGTCAAGTTGGAATACACCAATGGAACTGGTCAGTGGCAGACGATTACCGAGGGTCTCGCCCAAGCCGTGTATCAGTGGACCGTGCCAGACGAGCCTACCAATGAGGCACGCATTCGCGCCGTGGCAACGAATAACAACCAGATCGTCGCTACCAGCAACGTGTTTGCCATTGGCGTTCCTGTGGTAGATCTGCGTATCCCGCAGGAGGGTGGCGAAATCTGCAACAATCAGGCGAATCAGTTCCGCTGGTATGCGGACTTTGTGGACCGCGTGCGGATTCAGTACTCGGCCGACGGTGGCACCACGTGGGAGCGCGCCGTGCAGGCCATTACGGTACCGGCAGATCAGATTGAGCTCTTTAGCATTCACCCCTCGTTGAACAGCGTCCCAGAAGGAACGAAGATCTCGCTGCGCATCGTCGAGTCGGTGAGCGAGCAGGTATTGGCCTCGCTGAACGAGCTCACCGTCGTGCCATGTTCGGTGGTAGTGTCGGTTGACGAGGACGCTGCTGTTGGGGTCACTGGAGGCATGCAGATTGTGCGCGTATCTCCCAATCCGGCGAGCACGCAAGCCATGCTGTGGCTGAACAGTGCTCGCGCGACTACCGTAGAGATTGTTGCGATCGATGTTGCCGGTACGGCTGTGACGCTTTCGAGTACCATTGCCGTGCAGGCAGGAGAGAATACCGTTTCGCTACCAGTGCAACGGCTGTCGCAAGGCACCTACCGCCTGGTAGTCCGCTCGGCTGCGGGTCAAGTGGACGTGCCACTTCAGATTCTTCACTAAGTCATGCAGCTGTTCAGCAAGTTGGTGATCGCCACGTTGCCGATCATCCCCAAGGCCATCATCAAATCAGTGGCTCGGCGATACATCGCCGGGCCATTGTTGGAAGACGCCGCTCGTGTGACGCAGTCCTTGATGCGTGTCGGCGCATCGTCCACCATCGACGTGCTTGGAGAGTTTGTCACATCGCGCGATCGTGCGCAGCACGAAGCCACGATGTCGAGCGCCGTTGTGCGAGCCATTCACGATCACCAGTTGGATGCCTATCTCAGCGTGAAGTTGACGTCGCTTGGATTGGACATCGATGCCGACTTTGCCTTTGAGCAACTCACGGCCATCGTCGATCAAGCTCGTGCTGCTGGTGTGTTTGTGCGCATGGACATGGAGAACACCCCGTACACCGAGCAGACGCTGCAGTTCTATGAGCGGCTGCGCTCCATGGGCTACGACAATGTTGGCGTAGTTATCCAGGCCTATCTCCGTCGGTCGGAAGCCGATATCCGTAGGCTGTTGCCATTGAAACCGAACATTCGACTCTGCAAGGGGATTTACGTCGAGGACGAGGTCCATGCGTTCAAGGATGCCGAAGAGATCCGGACCAACTATCGCAAGCTGCTCTCGATACTGCTTGATGGTTACGCAGAGGTCCGCATTGCTACCCACGACGAAGCCCTGATTACCAATGCGATAGCCCAGATCGCCGAGCGTGAGCGGCATCCCTCCACCGTGGAGTTTCAGATGCTCCTTGGTGTGCGGGAGGAACGACGTGATCAGCTGATCGCCGCTGGCTACAAGATGCGGATCTACGTTCCCTTTGGTGAGGATTGGTACGGATACTCTACCCGTCGACTCAAAGAGAATCCTCAAATCGCAGGTCACATCGCAAAGGCCGTTCTTACGGGACGATCGTGATGCGGGTGAAGAGAGTGTGCATGGTTGCGCTGGTGGCGGTTGCTATGGCGGTTGCTATGCAAGGCTGCGCTGGCCCTGCAGCTAGCCCAGATACGAGTGTTGCCATTGCCACCTTCAACATCCAGTGGCTTGGAGACGGGCAGGACGATCGTCAACCACGCTCCAATGCAGACTACCTCCGGATTGCCGATATCATCATCAAGTCCGATGCCGACGTTCTTGGTGTGCAAGAGATCGAGAATGATGTGGCTCTCTCTAAGGTGCTGCGCTACCTTGATGGCTATCAGGGTTTTGTGTCGGAGGCAGGGGGCCAGCAGCGTGTAGGGATCGTGTATCGCAAGGGCATTCAGGTTGAACGCCTAGCAGACTACACGCCGCTGCAGCTACAGCAACCACAGCGCCTGCGTCCAGGTTTGGTTGTTCGATGTGTCAAGGGCTCGTTCGATTGGGTACAGATGGTGGTGCACTTGAAAAGTACCTCACGCTACGACAGTACGGCCGCGATGGTGGAGGAGTCTCGACGGATCCGCCGTCAGCAAGCAGCTGTTCTGCGCCGGTGGGCCGACAGCGTCGTGCTCGCCGGTGTTGAAACGGATGTGGTGATCACTGGCGATTTCAACGACTTCCCCGGGCGTACGTCCAACAGCACACTGGACACCCTGCGGGATGCGCCAACACTATGGTTTGCTACGGCAACACTTACGAGCTGCAAGAACCCACGCTGGACGGTGATCGACCATGTGGTGGTATCGCAGGCGATGAAGGATCGCTACATCAACGGAAGTGCTCGTACCGAAAACATGCACGCCTTTCTCACCACGCAGGAAGCGCAGTCGGTGAGTGATCACTGTCCGGTAGTTGCCAGATTCAGTACGCTCCGCACTAACTAAAAACGGTAACCTTGTTCTGCTGGGCGGAGCTGGCCTGTAGCGCCTGCATTGCGTTAGCAATCAGCGTTGTGTGAGTGTCGGTCCGCGTGGCCTCGGCTACGCCTACGGAGATCGTCGACGTGGTGCGGCGTCCATCAATGTCCATTGGTGTGCTGGCGATCTCACGACGCAGCCCCTCGGTCCAGAACTGTGCCTCCTGGCCACGGTAGGCAACTAAACCAACGGCCAAGATGTCCGGCTCGATCTGACCAATCACATCGTACTCGCGAAGTTGCTCCCGGATGCGATCTACGATGCGCTCGTGCAGTGCTTGTCGGCGAGCCCCTTGCTCATTGCCATCTACCGTGATCAGGCAGAGTGTGACAGATGTTTGGTAATCGACAGCTCGAGCCAATTCCTCACGCAGTCGTCGTAGTACACCGTCGCGATTCAAGAGTGCCGATGTGGCCTCGATGTGTGCACCACGCGTGCCGCGCTCGACGGCCCGAATGCGCTCAAGGGCATCACCGGCCAGGTCGCCAAGCTGTTCGCAGAGGGCAATGTCCTGCTGGGATAGCGTGCCGAAATCCTGCTCGATAAACAGGGCACCATAGGTGCGCTTGGCTGAGCGCAATGGAATGCAGAGGAATTGACCGTTCGGGAGCGGATGTTCGTTGTCGAGAACCCGGATCATGTCCGGGTCGTAGACGGTAATCACTTCACCAGCTTTCACACACTCGCCGATCAGGGCAGTGTCGAGGTCGACGGTTGTGCCTACGTTCTTGGCATAGTCGGGATGCACGGATCGCGTATCGGCAAGCACCCACGCACGAGCCTTGCGATCGTACATGCAGGCGCCGATGGTTGTAACCTCAAACAGTTGAACCACGGTTTCGAACACGGCGTCAATCACGCTGTGTTCGGTGTCGTCGCCATCATCGATGTTGGCCTTCAACATGCGAAGCGCGTCCAACGTGCGGGCTGCTTGCTGTAGGTCGTACTTGGTGGTATAGGATGCAACAAGGCCTGAAATCAGCTTCGTGAAGTGTCCGAAGAAACCCACGGTGATATCGGTGTAGGCATCCTCTTCTCGGGCATCGGCACACAGCACACCAACAACGTTCCCCTTGAAGTATACCGGAACGCCAACGAACGACGATGTAAACGACTTGTATGCGTAGTACGGCAACAGCTCAAGTTCAGCAGCCGGGCTGATCTGCGAGAGAATCTCTGGCCTGCCCTCGAGGGCAATCTGACTGATCACGTCATGCCCAATCGGGAACTTCCGCTTCGATGAGAAGTTCTCTTCAACATCTGTAATACGCGCTTCAAGAACCAGCTGTTGCTTCTCACGGTTGAACCAGAAGAAGGCTGCGGTGCGCGCCAGTGTTGCTGCGCGGATGACCATCAGGACGCGATTCAAGAGGTAGTCGAACTCCTTACGCGGCTCTTCAGACGACTCCATCTCCTCGTTCGCATCGGCCATAAAGGCCTGGACGGAGATCTCGGACTTACGTCTCTTGTGCGTTGCTGGCGCCGGAGCCGGCTTGCTTTCTTCGTCGTCGGTGGAGTTCGGGTCTGCTGGTTCTGGGGCAGGTGCAGCTGAGGGAGAAGTGGGAGCGGAAACAACGGGAGACGTACTTGCCGCTGGTGACGTGGTTTGCGACGAGGCCGACGCAGAGGTAGACGACGAGGCTGACTTCGGACGAATCGTCACGTCCTCGGAAAGCTGCACCTCTTCCGTAATCGAGGGTTCGGCTTCCACCTCAGCACGAATCTCGGCTGCGCGCCGGGCCTCACGAGAGGTGATTGCAAGCGCCGGCTCTCCGGCTGAGAGGCTCCGTGCTCGCTTCGTGCCCACGATACGCACCGAGGATGTTGAGTCGCTGAACTCCAGATCAACGCTCTGTTGAGCCGCGCGAGCCTCCATGGCCAGCTGCTTACGCTCTTGCTCCTCGAGCATCTCTGGGAACAGTCCCATTTGGCGTTCGTCTGCAATGGGTTCTCCAGAAGTTTCCTCAGCGCCGAAGGTGGCGCGATAGGCAATGCTGTCGAACACCTGACTGGTCTTGAGAGGGTCCTTGCGCGTCTCCGACATCAACGAAGGCGAGTCGGTTGGCCGAGGCTGGCGCATCACCGAGGGATCAGACATCCGTGGCGACACCATCATGAACAGCGCCACTCCACCGAGGATGGCGATGCAGATGCCAATGAGTCGCACGGCCATCTCACCTTCGCCCAGGAACACGGCGATGAACAGGCCAATGATGATCACCACAAAGGCGATGCTATCGCCTGGTAAAAAAACCTTCCGGAAATCTACCTTGCGGCGTGTCATATGTTGGTAGGGGGCTACGGGCTGTGAGAGGCTACGGAAGCAATTCAACCGTAAAGATAATATCCTGCTTCTGACTGAGCACGCGTGAATCTGGCATATCGATAGCGCTGGTTGTTGCCGTCACATCCTGACTCAGGCGATTGACCTTGCGGATCGTCATGCCGGTCGTTACATCTAGCACCGCCTCGGACGAACCGGTAATCTTCGATCGATTCAGGACCAGCTTGGACGTAGCATCCGGCGGAGGTGCACCCAATTTCATCGAGCCGGTGACCGAAGCCTCGACGGTTGCAATGAGATGGTTATCAACCTTCTTTACACCGGTAATCTTGTAGTCGGTATCGGTCATCACCGTGAAGAGCGTACCAATCGGGGTTTCTTGCTTACGACTCCACGTGCCCTTGGCGCTCACTGTGCCCTGAGGGTAGGGTACAAACTGCTGGGCAATGAACGTGGTGAACATGGACGTCTTGACCTGTTCGGTGATGTAGGACTTTACCTGTGGGGTCATCCGATTCTTGTCCGGAAACGCCGCAACGATTTTGTTGACAATGGCGCCAACATCTGATACCTGAATAGCCTCGCCCTGCGGACTGATGATCACCGTTACCTCTTCGCCAATCAGTGCAGAGTAGTTGATGTTGCGTACATCGCGGAAGTTGGCTGTATCAGCAGAGTTGTAGGAGCTCTGTGACACAACTTCGCGCGTGTCCACCTTGCGGGCTTCCAGTCCGAGGGTGATAGAATCGAACTGCATCCCGACCTCCACCGAACCGTCGGGACGGATGGACTTCACGCGGATGTGGTAGACGTGCGTGCCAGTGGTGACCGCCACAACGGAGTCTTGCGTACTTGACGTGCGCTGGGTAAGGCGGTACCGGAAAAAGTTGCCCGGCTTGACGCGCAGGCGAATACTGTCGATCTTGGCTTCAACGAGGGAGATCGAAGGCGCCGACGCTACGGCAGCCAACTCCTCCGGCGATAGCGCCACGCCGGGTGTAGTCGACGTTGGAATACTGCCACCTGCCGGCTCGCTCGAGGATTGGGCGGATTCCGGAAGGTCGACAACGTCGTTCGACGAATTCTCCGCTGTGCACGACATCGTGAGGGCGCTTGCTACCAGCAGGGCCAAAAGGGCAAAGAGGCGAACCGTTACCATTGATACTGTCCTTTGAGTTTCCACGTGGTGGTTGTGCGCACGCGTTGGGTGAATTCCTCCATCAGAACGCGGCCCTTCCACCATGTGGATGCAACGTTATCGACCTGCTGGATACTTCCTGTGCGCGACATCTGAAGGGTATGCGACACGTCGGCATGTCCCTCCATCAGCTGCACCACATAAGGAACACCGTACACGCGTAAAGGTTGCGGAGCCACCGCCTGCAGGGTGTCAGAAACGGTCATGGTTAGAAGGCCGCCGTCGACATCCGTTAGGGTTGCCTTTGTGCGCCCCTTGTACGTCACGCCGTCCACGCGCAAGGTCATGGTGAGATTCCACGTAGAGTCCTTGCCGGTTGTCAGGCCTGGCACAACGCGTTTCTGGAGGTCGCCGTAGTGGAGCAGATTCTCATCGGAAATCGCCTGCGTCCACATCAGGTAGGTTACACTGTCGATGCCTGAAGAGTTGTCGGCTAGGTAGTCGCGCCAGTACTCGACCTGCTCGCCCTCAAGAGCACTTACCTCTCCGTACGGGCTTACCGTGAGTGTGAACGGGCGGTTCAGCGGCCCGATGTAGGCGTTGATGTCTGAGAAGTTCTTGGGAGAAACATCTTTCTCCGAATCATACTCCACCAGCCGGCTATCGGCCATGAAGCGGTATCGCATTGAGTCCACGTTCACCACCACACGGGCAATGCCGTCCATACTCTCGATGCAGCGTATGGTGGTGAAGTAGGTGACGGTACGATCGTAGTTTTTCTGCGAGCTATCGCTATACCAGCGCGTAGCAGTGGTTTGCTCCGTGATCTCGTACGACTGGGCAACGCCAGCCGTATAGATCACCTGAGCGCGGTACTGTTTTGACGGTGCACCTGACGTTTGCGCCACGGTAGGAACCGCAGCCATACAGACAGCAGCCAGGACGAGGCAGAAGCGTTGTGATGCAACCATAGGACTAGATGAGTTCGTGTTCGCCGAAGAAGAAGCCAACTTCACGGAGTCCGTTCTCGACGGAATCAGAACCGTGAACGGCGTTTTCGCCAACGCTTGTGGCGTACAGCTTGCGAATGGTGCCATCGGCGGCTTCTGCCGGGTTGGTGGCACCGATCAGCTCGCGCCAGGCGGCTACGGCATTGTCCTTTTCCAGGGCAATCGGAACGATCGGACCGCTCGACATGAACTCTACCAGCTCGCCGTAGAAGGGCCGTGCTTTGTGAACTGCGTAGAACTCACCGGCTACAGCTGGGGAGATGGTCATCTGCTTCATGCCAAGGATCCGGAAACCGGCTTCTTGGATGCGAGCTACGATGTTGCCAATGTTCTGATTGCGGACAGCGTCCGGCTTGATGATGCAGAGTGTGCGTTCCATAGTGGGTTGTATGCGTTGAGATGAAGAAAACTGACGGTTTCGTTTGAGTGCGATTACTTCTACGTGATTACTTCTGACTACTTCTTTTTGGCAGACTTCGTCGATGACTTCTTGGAGGCGGCCTTCTTTGCAGCCGGCTTGCTGGAACCCTTCGATTCCAACAGCTGCTTCATCGTGACACCAATTGTGGCTGGTGACTCAACAACCGTAATGCCGCATTCCTTCATGGTAGCCATCTTGTCGGCTGCCGTGCCTTTGCCCCCTGAAATGATTGCACCGGCATGACCCATGCGGCGGCCGGGAGGAGCGGTTTGACCCGCAATAAAGCCCACAACAGGCTTCGTGACGTGATCCTGGATGTAGCGGGCAGCTTCTTCTTCGGCCGAACCACCGATCTCGCCAATCATCACAATGGCTTCGGTTTCAGGGTCATCGTTAAACAGCTTGATGGCATCGATGAACTGTGTGCCAATGATCGGGTCGCCACCGATACCGATACAGGTGGTCTGACCCAGACCAACATCGGTAAGTTGCTTTACGGCTTCATACGTAAGCGTTCCAGAGCGCGACACGAGGCCGATAGGACCACGCGAGAAGATGAAGCCAGGCATGATGCCAATCTTCGCCTCGCCGGGCGTGATGATGCCAGGGCAGTTCGGCCCGATCAACACTGCACCGGAAGCCGCGAGAGCTGCCTTGACGGGGATCATGTCGCGGACGGGAATGCCCTCAGTGATGCAGATGATCACGCCAATGCCTCCGTCGATGGCCTCGAGAATCGCATCGGCCGCAAATGCTGCCGGCACAAAGATGATCGACACGTCTGCGCCGGTTGCAGCTACGGCATCAGCCACGGTGTTGAACACTGGCACGGGGCGAGCGAACATATCGTCTCCCTTGCCCTCGTACGTTGTGCCACCCTTGCCTGGAGTAACGCCACCTACCACATTTGTGCCATATTGAAGCATCTGTGAAGCATGGAACGTACCTTCGCCGCCCGTTAGGCCTTGAACAAGTACTTTCGAATGTTTGTTGACAAGAACGCTCATAACTGCCTGTCCTGTTGGCTGTTCGTGGGGAATGGTAAGCCACAAAAGTACGGAAACAGACGGCATCGTACTCGCACTTGATAGGAAGAAAGCGCCATGGTTGAAATCACGCTCCTCTACAACGGCCACCAGAGGGTTACGGCCGTGCACGGCCCCTCGGGTGCGCAAGTCCTGACCGATGCCCCAGTTGACAATGGTGGCAAAGGCGAGAGCTACTCACCCACGGATCTCGTGGCTACGGCCTTGGGATCGTGTATGCTTACGTACATCGGCAAGGTGGCCGAGCAGCACGACTGGGATGTGCGTGGCACGGCCGTGTCGGTAAAAAAAGAGATGGTGGCTGATCCTCTGCGCCGCATCGGGCGCCTGACGGTGGACATCCAGCTCAATCAGCACTTCGATGAGAAGGCGTTGAAGATGTTCACCAATGCCGTCACCACGTGCCCGGTGAAGCTGTCGATCTCCGATCAGATCGAGGTGCCGATCACGCTGCGGCTTCCTGCGCAGCCGCCGCAATAGTCCCAGCAATCGCCAACATGTTCTCATCGGCATGCATGGCTGCCTGCAGCTGCATGCCAATCGGCAAGCCCTGGCTGTCGGTACCGAATGGCATCGACAGGGCTGGAATACCAGCGATGTTCGCACTCACGGTGTAGAGATCGCTCAACCACATCTGGACCGGATCGGTAATGGCTCCGCGCTTGAAGGCCGTGGTAGGAGTTGTCGGCATGGCCAGAACATCTACGCTGGCAAACAGCGCCGTGTAGCTGTCGAAGATCAGTCGGCGGGCCTGCTGCGCCTTGGTGTAGAATGCATCGTGATAGCCGGCACTTAACACATAGGTTCCCAGCATCAGCCGCCGTTTGACCTCGGTGCCAAAGCCCTCGGATCGGCTGGCCGTCGTCATGTCCGATCCTGATTCTGCTCGATGACCGTACCGCACGCCATCATACCGTGCAAGATTGCTCGAGGCCTCGGCCGTAGCCAAGATGAAGTACGTCGGAATCCACAGATCAAGGTGTGGCAGTTCGACGCAGGTTCCGGTGCCGCCGCACTTCTCAAGCGTTGCGAGAAAGTGTTGGTAGGCAGAGCGGATTTCCTCGTCGCAGCCAGCAAGCATGTGGTCGGGGAGGTAGCCAAATGTGAAGCTGGTAGGGGGCTGACCCACGGCATCGCCGGCGTGGCCAGCGGCCTGCGGGCTAGAGGTAGCATCCATGGGGTCGTGCGCAGCCAGAACATCAAAAGTGCGCGCCATCAGATGGAGGTCGCGTGTAAAGATGCCTACCTGGTCCAGGGACGAGGCAAAGGCTACCAAGCCGTGCCGACTCAGGCGGCCGTAGGTGGGCTTTAGCCCGTACACTCCACAAAAGGCCGCAGGTTGACGCACCGATCCGCCGGTGTCTGAACCAAGAGCTACGTCGCAGTGATGAGCAGCAACTGCTACGGCCGAGCCTCCAGACGAGCCACCGGGTACGCGCTCAGGATCGAGATGATGGACCACCGGACCAAAGGCCGATGTTTCATTCGACGAGCCCATGGCGAACTCGTCCATGTTGGTTTTTCCGAGGAGCACAGCTCCGGCATCTCGCAACCGCTCTACAACGGTAGCGTCGTACAGGGGCTGAAAATCTCGCAGCATGTTCGAGGCACACGTGAGCGGCATGCCCTTCACGGAGATATTGTCCTTGACGCCAACAACAACACCTTCTAATGGACGCTCCAATGCAGTGCCGAGCCGGTTCTCACTTTCAACGGCCGATGCTTGGGCGCCCTGTTCATCAATGTGCATCCAGGCTCGTAGGTCCTGTTGGGCGGCACACAGCTGGATAGACTTCTCGACGTTGGAAAGGGTAGGCATACGTTAAGGTACTTCTGGTTCGGAGGGAGGTTCCTCGGCTGGCGGTGTTGGTGGTGTAGGTGGCGTAGGTTGTGTAGGTGCTGTACGTGGAACTGCCTCAGGGTTAGCAGCCACCGCTACCGACTTCTGAATCTGATCCTGTATCTGATCAGATACCCGGGTAACCGGAGTTGTGACGTCCGCGGAGATATCCCGAATCTGCTGCGTAAGATCCTCCTGGGCCTTGCGCATAGTGCGCAGCCCCTTACCAACCGACCGAGCGAGTTCCGGAAGCTTGGATGGGCCAAACAGGAGGAGAATCACAAGGACGATCAGGAGAAATTCTCCGCCGCCGACGTCGAACATGCGTGGGATCCTTGGTTGCTATTCCGAGAGCAATTCCGAGCTATTCGCTCTTCTTTGGTGTATCGGTGTCGTCGGCATTGGCTGCCTGCTTGAACTCACGGATGCCGGAGCCAAGTCCGCGCATGAGTTCAGGGATGCGACGTCCACCGAACAGGAGAACGATAACCAGAACGATGAGAATAAGTTCTGTTGGACCTAAGCCGAACATAGGGTGTCTCCCAAATGAAGTGCAATGCTTGAAAAGATGCTCATGCCATCCGATGAGCCCAGAATCGACTCGGCAGCCCGCTCCGGATGCGGCATCATGCCCAGGACGTTGCCAGAGGCATTCACAATGCCGGCGATAGCATTCATGCTACCATTTGGATTGTCGCCGACGTAGCGAAACACGACGCGATTGCTATCCTCCAGCTCCTGAATGACCTCCGGGCTGGCAACGTAGCATCCCTCGCCATGGGCAATAGGAATGCGGAGCGTTGTACCCGGCTGAATTGACGATGTAAACGGCGTAGATGTGTTTTCCGTACGTAGCAGCACGTCTTTGCAGATAAACTGCAGATTGTGGTTGCGCGTGAGTGCGCCAGGCAGCAATCCAGCTTCACAGAGAATCTGAAACCCGTTACAGATCCCGATGACGAGGCCCCCTGCAGCAGCGAAGTTGACCACTTCGGCCATGATGGGCGAGAACCGAGCAATGGCACCCGTTCGGAGGTAGTCGCCGTAGGAAAAGCCACCTGGCAAGATCACCAGGTCTAGATCCGCGGGAATCGATGTGTCCTTGTGCCACAGCGATACGACGGTGCCACCGGCGAGTTGCGCGGCGTAGCGCGCATCGGCGTCACAGTTGGATCCAGGGAATGTTACCACACCTACCTTCATACGTGGTCTCCCTCGAATCCCTCGGTAATGGTGATGGCAACATCCTCCATGACCGGATTGGCCAGAAGCTGCTGACAGGCACGCTCCACCAGCTCCCGCGCATGATCGGCATCGGCCGCCTGGACCGACATCTCGACGTGTTTGCCGATGCGCACGTGTTGCAATCCGGGCATGTGCAGACTGTGAAGAGCATGCTCCACGGTTTTCCCCTGCACATCAAGGATGGCGCGACGTAAGGTTACGGTAACGTGAGCGGTGAAGTGTTTCATAGGATGGGGTTACATCGAAAAAGGGTCTGGGTCGGATTCCTCGATCGTATCGTCGGATTCATCTCGTCCACCCGTGACGAACAGGTAGACGACGTGACGCACGGCTCCTCCCACGATGTAGAACGCCATAAAGGGGAAGAGCGCCTGACCACCCGTTGCGATGATGGTAACGATACCAGCGAAAAATACGAGAAAAACAAAAGGTCGTTCACGGAAGCTGCGTGCCGAGGGTCGGGGGAGGTTGTCGTACTTGATGGTACTTACCATGGCCAGCGACGTCAGGACCACCACTCCGGTTGCTGACCACAGCTTCCACTCGTCGGGAACCATTGCGGATGGGTGAACGAAGATGATGTACGACACCACCGTGAGTGCGCCGGCCGGAATCGGCATGCCACGGAAATAGGCCTTGTCTTCCATGCTCGTGAGCTGCACATTGAATCGTGCCAGACGTAGCACGCCCAGCAACGCCGGCAGCGCTGCAAGCAGCAGTCCCCAGTTCAGCCACTCGTGGAACACTGCCATCCACAGCATCATCGAGGGGGCCACCCCAAATGATACGGCGTCGCACAGGGAGTCGAGCTCCACGCCAAACTCGCTGGTGCTATTCACGAGGCGGGCCACAAAACCATCTAACGCATCGAAGATGCCTGAGAGGAGAATCAGGACGGCTGCGCGATCTAGGTCGCCATCAGCAGAAGCCACGATCGAGCCAAACCCGCAGAACAGGTTTGCCAAGGTGAACAGGTTCGGTATGATCGACCGGGTTACGCGCAATGGAGTCGGGCCAGCATAGTTGCGGAACTTACCACCTTCTGTCCCGTTCGCACGTACACATCGGCATCGGCTGGCACCACAACATCCATCCGCGATCCGAACTTCATCATACCAAATCTCTCTCCAACGCGCACAACGTCGCCTGCTGCTGTATCGTACACGATCCGTCGTGCGAGGAATCCGGTGATTTGGCGGTAGAGCACCCGTCCAAACCCTGTATCGACCACAAACTCGGCACGCTCATTTTCCTCGGAGGCCTTGGGATTAAAGGCCATGAGATACTTGCCGGCATGATAGTCGGCCCGGAGGATGGTGCCGCTGGCAGGGTAGCGATTGACGTGCAAGTTGATCGGCGATAGAAAAATCGTGATTTGGATGGCAGGCCCGCCGATATCGGCATTGTGCTCGATCTGAAACACCTCCGTCACCTGGCCATCGGCCGGGCTGACAATCACGGCCGCATCGTTTCCGGCTTCGGAATGTAAGGGGCGCTCCGAGTCGCGGAAAAACCATAGTGTGAAGCAGATCAGTGCAAGGCCCAAGACAATGGCTGCCACAGCGGCAATCGTACCTACGGGCAAGAGCGCAACGCACATTATGGCGGCTCCGGTCAGGAGCAGGATCAGGGCGTTGTCGCGCCCGTATGGAGTTATCATAGTTGAGTCAAGAAGTTGAAGCAAGAACCTTGTCTCGTACCCGCTCTCGCTCGTTGTTCGGTGAGCCGACTCTTCGTAGTTTCGGCCTGTAAAAATAGCCAATTGAATCGGCTTCCTTCCTATCATCCCGAGCGTCATGATGCACTTTACGGTAGCACTCGCTGACCTGCAGAAGGCATTGCAGAAAGTTCTGCCTGCCATCCCCACGAAGTCTACGATTCCAGTCCTCGAGCACGTGCATACCACGCTGTCGGACAGCGACCTGACCTTTACAGCTACCGACCAGGAAATCACGATTGCACTCACGATCCCCGTGATTGGCGAACAGGATGGTGCGGTGTTGATTCCGGCGCGTCAGTTCCACGACCTGATCAAGGAACTGGGGTCGGCTGGCACGGTAACGGTACAGGCGGATGATGCCTCCGGCATTTCCATTCGCACGTCGAAGGGCTCCTACCAGATGAAGGGTCTGAACGCCGAAGAGTTTCCGCTCATCCCACCGTTCCCCGAAGCCCAGACCGCCGTGCTGTCCAAGGACGACATTACCCGCATGGCGCAGAAGGTGGTGTTTGCCGTATCAACGGAAGAGTACCGACCGAGCATGACGGGTGTATTCTTTCAATTCAATGGTACCACTGCTACTGCCGTTGCCACCGATGGTTTCCGATTGTCGCGTGTGAACGTGACGGCGCCAGAGTCGAGCCCCTTCCCAACCAACCTGGAAGTTATCATCCCGGCACGCGCCGTGGATTTGCTCAAGAAGGTAGATGGCTCAGTGACGATGGATGTGTCGAGGACCCATGCACGGTTTACCGTTGATTCGCTGCGGATTACCACGCGGATCATCGATGAGAAGTATCCGCCGTATCAGAACGTGATCCCCTCCGACAACGACAAAACATTGATCGTTAACCAGCGTGAAGTCCTCAGTGCTATCAAGCGGGTGTCGCTGTTTGCCAATGCGAATACCCGTCACGTGCGATTCAAGATGTCGGCAACGGAGGTATCGATTCACTCCGAGGACGAGGACTCCGGCAGCAAGGGTACGGAGACGATTCCGTGTGAGTTCTCTGCCAGCGATTTCGAGGTGGGCTTCAACTACCGGTTTCTGGAAGAGGCCATCAAGAACATCACCACGGATGATGATCCCGACTTGAATGTTCGGATGACGTTCTCCACCCCAATTCGTGCCGTGCTGATTACACCGGGCATACAGGGCGATGCGCTGCTGATGCTGGTGATGCCGGTGAAGATTTAAGGACGAGGTGCCATGGTCATCACCTCTGTGACCATCACGCACCTGCGCAGTCATGGGCAGACCACCATCGACTGTGCGCCGGATGTTACGATTCTGCATGGACCCAATGGCTCTGGGAAGACGTCGGTTCTCGAGGCCATCAGTCTGTGCTCCATGGGAAGAACCTTTGTGCCTGTGCCTGATTACTCCCTGATCCAGCGTGGTGCCGACCACGCCATTGCTGCTGTGACGGCTCGCACGGACAACGACGTGCCGTACCGCGTGGCTGTGGAAGTGCGCCAGGGCATGCGCAAGCGTATCCATACCACACATGCCTCATCGGCATCGGTGCGCGAGCTGATTGGTGAGTTACCCTCGGTGGCACTCTCCCCCGATCACAAGATGGTCACCTTGGGTGGTCCGTCCGAACGTCGGGCCTTTGTGGATGCCGTGATGGCGCAAACAAGTCGCGTGATCACCGACGTCCTGTATGAACACCGTCGCCTGCTCAAGCAACGTAATGCTGTACTCGGCGACGACGCTCATGCAAGCCGCGAGACGCTCCGAACGTGGACGCCGCCCTATATCCAGGCCAGCGCCGACGTTGTGCGACGCCGTGCGCGCTTTATCGAAGCCCTTGTGCCCCTCGTGCAAGAGGAGTATCAGGCCGTAGCGGGGGAGCGCGAGAGCATCACCATCACCTACAAGCCTGATCACCTGTTGATGGACGGATCGGACCTGGAAGCCCAACTGCAGGCGGTGGCCGATCGACTGGAACAGGCAGAGTGGGCACGGGGTACCACGTTGTTTGGTCCCCACAAAGACGAGATTGAATTGTTGATCAATGGCAGATTAGTGCGAGAAACGGCATCGCAGGGCCAGCACAAGTCGCTGCTGGTGGCACTGAAGATCGCCGAATGCCGGCTGCTGGAGCAACTCCGCAGGGAGCGCCCGATCGTGCTGCTTGATGACGTGTTTGCCGAACTAGATCGGACGCGAAGCAGCCGTGTGCTGGACCGCATCCGCGATCTGAAGATGCAGTGCCTGATCACCACGACCGAAGAAGACCGCTTCCAGTGGGTTGCGGACGCTCCTGGCTGTGCGATGGTCCAGGTGGAGCGCGGCACCGTTGTGCGTCAGGAGGCCGCATGAGTGTGCCACTGTCGAGTGTCCTAAAAGGGCTCGTCAAACGCTACGGATTGGAGCGAGCTCTGCTGGAGCAGCGTCTGCCGTCATACTGGGCTCAGGCAGTGGGCGATCGTATTGCCCAGATCAGTCAGATTCGCGGCTTCGAGAATGGCGTCCTCCGCGTCCATGTTTCCGAGGCAGCTTGGCGGAGTGAGGTGATCCTGCGCCGCAATGAACTACGAACACAATTGAACACGCTGATTGGAGAGCCGGTGATCACAGAGATCCAGGTTCGATAATCTGTATTACAGTACTTGCTGTAGAAGGAGTTAGACGATGTCTGAAAACAACACGGCGCCGAAAGGCTATACCGAGGATAGTATTAAGATCCTTGAGGGCCTCGAGGCTGTTCGGAAACGACCAGCCATGTACATCGGCGACGTTGGCGAGCGCGGGTTGCACCACCTGATTCAAGAGGTGGTCGACAACTCGATCGACGAGGCGTTGGCGGGATTCTGTACGGAGATTACCGTGACGCTGCACAGCGATGGCTCCTGTTCTGTGCAGGATAACGGCCGCGGTATTCCAACGGGCCCCCATCCGGTGAAGAAGATCTCCACGCTGGAAGTGGTCATGTGTACGCTTCATGCCGGTGGCAAGTTCGACAAGAACACCTATAAGGTGTCTGGTGGTTTGCACGGCGTGGGAGTATCGTGCGTGAATGCCCTGTCTACCACGCTCGAAGCGACTATCGAGCGCGAGGGTAAGGTGTTCCGCCAGGTGTATCATGAAGGTGCACCAGAAGGCCCCATTCAGGAGATTGGCACATCGAAGAAGTCTGGCACGAATGTTCGCTTCTGGCCGGACGGTACCATCTTTAAAACGGTGATCTTCAAGTTCGACAAGGTAGCCGACCGACTACGCGAGCTGGCCTTTCTCAATCCGGACGTGACGATTCACATCTACGACGAACGCGACGGACAGAAGGAAACCTTCGCCTACCGTGGCGGCCTTGTGGACTTCGTGCGCTTCCTGGATACGAACAACACCACTATTACCAAGCCACTGTCCATCGCCGGTAAGTTTACGGCCGAGGACGGCACCGAAACGGTGGTAGACATCTGTCTCGAATACAACACGGGCTACTCTGAAACGGTGCTCTCCTATGTGAACAACATCAACACCGTTGAAGGTGGCACGCACGTGTCCGGCTTCCGTGCTGCGCTCACGCGATCGCTGAATGCCTATGCCACAGCCAACAACCTGCTCAAGAAGACCACGCTCACCGGTGATGACTTCCGTGAAGGACTCACGGCCGTTGTGAGTGTGAAGGTTGCCGAGCCGCAGTTCGAAGGTCAAACCAAGACCAAGCTGGGTAACGGCGACGTGGATGGTATCGTGCGATCGATCGTCAATGAAGAGCTCTCGCGCTTACTGGACGACAATCCTAAGTCCGCCAAGCATATCATCGAGAAGGCCGTATCCGCAGCAGAGGCACGTGCAGCTGCTCGCAAAGCCAAGGATCTCATTCGACGCAAGAATGCCCTGGATGGCGGAACGCTCCCTGGCAAGCTGGCTGACTGTTCGCTGCGGACGCCAGAGGACACGGAAGTGTTTCTTGTGGAAGGTGATTCGGCAGGGGGCTCGGCCAAGCAGGGTCGCGACCGCCGGTTCCAAGCAATTCTGCCGCTCAAAGGCAAGATCCTGAATGTGCACAAGGCCCGGTTGGCCAAGGTGCTCGAAAACGAGGAAGTGCGTACCATCCTCACAGCCATTGGTGCGGGATTCGGCGACGACTTCGATCTCGAAAAGATGCGGTACGGCAAGATTATCCTGATGGCCGACGCCGATGTGGATGGTTCGCACATCCGTACGCTGCTCCTGACGCTGTTCTTCAAGCATATGCCGGAGATCATCAACTCGGGCCGACTCTACATCGCTCAGCCACCACTCTACAAGATCAAGAAGGGCAAGCAGGAGAACTATGCCTACGACGACAAGGAGCGTGAAGAGATCGTTGATCGCATCCGCAAGGAGAAGGTCGAGCGCAAGGCCGCCCGCAAGGGTAAAACCGTCGAGGAGGTCGAAGCCGCCGAGGAAATCATGGAAGGGGCTACCCCAGATGGTATCGTGATCTCGCGATTCAAGGGCTTGGGTGAGATGAATCCGGAGCAGCTGTGGGCAACCACCATGAACCCGGAAACACGAACCTTGCTGCAGGTGTCGATCGAGAATGCCGCCGAGGCTACCCAGATCTTTGAAACGCTCATGGGCGAAGCCGTGGAGCCACGTCGCCAGTTCATCGAGCGAAATGCCCAGTACGTTAAGAACCTGGACATCTGATCAGCGCTACAAAAAACAGCAACGCCACGTCCGTCTGCACCCGTCCGTGGCGTTGAGATTGTGCACGCCAGTACAGGCGGCACAACGTGTGAAACGAGAAGGCCCGCCGGGAGAGTTCCCGGCGGGCCTTGTTCGTTGAACTATTTTTTTTTGACGCAGAGCGACGCCAACCGATCAATAGCGGTAATACTCCGCCTTGTACGGTCCGTTGACCTCTACACCGATGTAGTCGGCTTGCGATTTGCTGAGTTTCTCCAGCTTCACGCCGATCTTTTCGAGGTGCAGGCGAGCGACCTTTTCGTCGAGGTGCTTGGGCAGAACGTAGACCTTGTTCTCGTAGCGGTCGCGGTGCTTCCACAGCTCCAGCTGAGCCAACACCTGATTTGTAAAGGAGTTGCTCATCACGAAGGAGGGGTGGCCCATGGCGCAGCCAAGGTTCACCAATCGGCCCTCGGCCAGGACGATGATATCGTTCCCTTTGATGGTGTACTTGTCTACCTGAGGCTTGATCTCTACGCGTGATTTGCCGTGGTGCTTGTTCAGCCACGCCATATCGATCTCATTGTCGAAGTGGCCAATGTTGCACACGATGGCCTTGTCCTTCATCAGCGGGAAGTGCTCGCCAGTGACGATATCGCGGTTGCCGGTAGCCGTTACGATGATGTCGGCCTCCTTCACGGCATCCTTCATCCGCTTAACCTCGAAACCGTCCATCGCGGCCTGCAGGGCACAGATGGGATCGATCTCGGTGACGATCACGCGTACACCAGCTCCCAGCAAGGAAGCTGCCGAGCCTTTGCCAACGTCGCCATATCCAGCGACGACGGCAACCTTGCCGGCCAGCATCACGTCCGTCGCACGGCGAATGGCGTCTACTAGCGATTCCTTACAGCCGTACTTGTTGTCGAACTTACTCTTGGTCACCGAGTCGTTGACATTGATGGCTGGCATGGGCAGTGTGCCGTTCTTCATGCGCTCGTACAGGCGCAGTACGCCGGTGGTAGTCTCCTCGGACAGACCGCGAATGTCACCAACAAGCTCAGGGTACTTGTCCAGCACCATGTTGGTAAGGTCGCCACCGTCATCCAGGATCATGTTAAGGGGCTTGCGGTCCTTGCCAAAGAACAGCGTTTGCTCGATGCACCAGTCGAACTCTTCGGCATCCATGCCTTTCCAAGCAAAGACAGGCGAACCGCTCTTGGCAATGGCAGCCGCGGCATGGTCCTGCGTCGAGAAGATGTTACAGCTGGACCACTGTACCTCGGCCCCGAGGTCCGTCAGGGTTTCAATCAGCACCGCTGTTTGGATCGTCATGTGCAGGCAGCCGGCGATGCGAGCCCCTTTCAAGGGCTTCTTGCCCTTGAACTCCTTGCGCAAGGCCATCAAGCCCGGCATCTCGGCTTCGGCCAGCTCGATTTCACGACGTCCGAAGGCAGCCAGCTGGATATCGCGCACACAGTAGGCATGTGCCTTGTAGCTGTAGTCGCCCTTGGAGACGCGCTTTGGTGTTTTCATGAGTTTCTTTTCGGCTTTAACAGGTCTTGCGGTCGGCATTGAATCTCCGAGTACGTAAAGTGATTAGGCTAATGCAGTACGGAACGCCTCAACGAGGTCGAGATGTTCCCAAGGGAACTGATGACGTCCAAAATGGCCGTAGGCCGCCGTTGGGCGGTAGATCGGTCGGCGCAGATTCAACCGGCGGATGATGCCACCCGGTGTGAGATCAACGTTTGCGCTGATCCATGAGGCAATCTCATGATCCGGCATGGCAGCTGTGCCGTGGCTATCCACGAGAATCGACACGGGCTCGGCCACGCCGATAGCGTAGGCCAGCTGGATGGTGCACTCTCGGGCAACGCCGGCTGCAACCAAGTTCTTGGCAAGATGCCGCGCAGCATAGGCTGCCGAGCGGTCTACCTTGGTGGGGTCCTTGCCGGAGAACGCTCCGCCACCGTGCGGTGCACGTCCGCCGTAGGTGTCCACGATGATCTTTCGACCGGTCAATCCCGTATCGCCATGAGGACCACCAATGACGAACCGACCCGTTGGGTTGATGTGGTAGGTGGTAGCATCGGTGATCAGGTGCTCAGGGATGACGGCCTTAATCACGTTTTCGATCACATCCTCTTTGATGCGCTGCTGTGTGACGTCATTGCCATGGCTGTCGTGCTCGGCATGCTGCGTTGAGACCACGATGGTTGGGCTACTGACGATCTCCCCGGAATCGGAGTACTCCACCGTTACTTGGGCCTTGGCATCCGGACGGAGGTAGGGCATCAAGACGGGATCACTCTTGCGGATATCTGCAAGGCGCTTCACCAGCTGGTGGGAGTAGTAGATCGGTGCCGGCATGAGCTCGTCGGTATCGCCGCAGGCATAGCCAAACATCATACCTTGGTCGCCAGCGCCACCGGTGTCGACGCCCATGGCGATATCGTCGGACTGGCGGTTGATGACGTTGATCACTGCACACGATTCCGCATCGAAGCGCAGGGCCGGATCGGTGTAGCCGATGTCGCGGATCACGCCACGTACAACCTCTGGTAGATCGATGTACATGGATGTTCTGATCTCGCCCCCTACCACAATCATTCCCGTGGCAGCGAAGCACTCGCAGGCCACACGGGCCTCTGGATCCTCGGCAAACACAGTGTCAAGGACGGCGTCGGATACTTGATCGCAGACCTTGTCGGGATGTCCTTCCGAAACTGATTCCGACGTAAAAATGTGTGTACTCATGCTTGAAGAAAAAGCGGTGAAGAGTTAGTGTGCAAGTTTCACGTTCGAGGCATCACCAAGGTTGATCTTGGCATAGGTGCCATGTACCTCAGCGTTCTCACCAATGATGGACTGCTCCAGCATGATGTCGCTCAGCACAGCGTCGTTGCTGATGATGCTGTCGCGCACGATGCTATTCCGCACGACGGCGCCCTTGGAGATCGTTGTGTACGGGCCGATCACGGAGTGTTCTACGATGGCAGAGGGGTCGACGTACACCGGAGGAATCACCACGCACCCAGCCGGGACAGCCGCCGAGTTGCGCTGTTGTAAGAGGTAGCGATTCGTCTCTAGCAGCGTTTCGGGCTTCCCGCAATCGTACCAGCCCTCCACATCGAAGGTGGTGAACTTCTCACCGCGGTCGACCATCAGCTGCAGGGCATCGGTGAGTTGGTACTCACCCTTGGTGCGCAGATCGTTGGTGATGAGGTGTTCGATGCAGTCCCGCAGCAGGACCGGATGGGCGATGTAGTACAAGCCCACGATGGCTAACTGCGACACGGGCGTTTCCGGTTTCTCCACCAGGCGATCCACAAACGATCCATCCTTGACCACCACACCAAACCGGCGAGGGTCGTCCACGTGCCGTACGCCGAGCGACGAAAACTGACTCGTACGTAGCACGCTCAAGTCCACATCAAACACCGTGTCGCCGAGAATGATCAGGACGGGTTCATCGGTGAGGGATTCCCGAGCGGTCCAGATGGCATGTCCCAAGCCCAGCATCTCCTCCTGAGCTACGTACGTCACGTTCAGCGCGTACTCGGAGGACACGTACTGTTCGACGAGGTCGCCCTTATAGCCAGTGATGATGGTAACGTCGGTAACGTCCTGCTGGAGCAGTGCGTCAAGAATGTGCCCGAGGATGGGTTTTCCAGCCACGTTCACCAGCACCTTTGGAAGCGAGTGGGTAAACGGGCGAAGACGAGTGCCGATACCGGCTACAGGAATGATCGCGCGCATAGTCCTGCAAAGTTAGCGCAGGCGGCCACTTACTGCAGACGGATTTGTTGGCCCGCACGGATATTATCCGAGTTGCGGAGCGAAGGGTTGGCCTTGCGCAGTTGCGAGATGCTCATGCCGAACTTGTCGGCAATCGTCGACAGCGTATCACCGCGCTGAACCTTATAGGTCTTGGGTTTCTTCGAGGACTTCGACGACGACGACTTCGACGAGGACTTCGACGATGAGGCATACTGTTCGGTGGAGGTCTTCTGCACCTTGATCGATTTGCCAGCCTTCAGCACGGCCTTTCGAGAGAGACCATTAAGGGATCTCAGTTCCTGGACCGACATGCCATAGCGATCGGCAATCGAGGAGAGGGTTTCGCCCCTACGGACCTTGTGGCGAACGATCTTCGTCACAGCGATGCGCTCCACCGAGGCCGTTGCCTCTGGCCGTGCACTCACGTTGACGACCAGCTCCTGACCGGGATGGATGGTGCCGTCGTTCGAGCGCAGATCATTCCACGAGCGGAGATCGGAGACCTCTACGGAATAGCGTTTGGCGATGCTTGCCAAGCTTTCACCACTCTGAACGGTGTGTGTGGTGGTTTGTCGGGCAGTAGAACCTTGCTTCTTGGGAGCTACAGGTTCGGCATCGGAGATGGTTGCCAGCTGCTCTTGGCCTTGATTCACCACGGGAATGCGGAGCACCTGACCACGGCGCACGTTGCTGCGGTAGCCAGCAATGTTGTTGAGTGCGGCCAGTTCGGTGCTACTCACGCCGTAGCGACGGGCAATCTTGGCAAGGGTCTCGCGACGACCAACGGTATGCTCGATCCAGGGCATGCGCTCCTGCTCGGTAAGCAAGGCGTACTGCTGCTGGAAATCCAGACGCTTACCCATCGGGATCTTCAGCACGTACTGCATGTCCGGTGGCGTGCAGTTCCTCTTCAGTTCAGGGTTGAGTTTCTTCAGCGAGTCAACGCTTACACCGGCTGCCTTCGCCAGCGCCGACAAGTTGGTAGGCTCGGCTACCTTGACGGTATCGAAGACGTACTCCGGATGGAAGTTCAGCTCGCTCAAGTTGATGCCGTACTTCTCGGGATCCATGGCAACCATGGATGTGGCAATGAAGAACGGAACGTAGTTCCGAGTCTCACTTGGCAGGTGTGGGCGGATGTCCCAGAAATTCCCTTCCGGATTTCCGCTGCGACGCTTAGCACGTCGAACACCCCCTGCACCGCAGTTGTAGGCGGCTAGGGCAAGATGCCAATCGCCGAGGTCCTCGTAGAGGTCCCGTAGGAATCTCATCGAAGCGCGCGTGGATTTTTCAATATCGCGTCGCTCGTCAATCCAGGAATCGATGCGAAGGCCATACTCGCGGCCCGTCGAGGCAATGAACTGCCACATCCCCACGGCCTGGGCCCGTGAGACGGCATAGGGGTTCAGGCCGGATTCCATGATGGCCAGGAAGATGATCTCCGGAGGCATCTGTTCGTCGGCGGCGATCTTCTTGATCGTTGGGAACCAGCGTCCGGAGCGCTCCAGGCACGCGTTGATGAACTTCTGGCCTTTTTCACTGGCGAGGAACTGCAAACTGCGTTCTACGAATTCATTCTGGGTCATGTCTACCTGGGTCGATCCCAGGGAGGGGGCTTTCCAGGCGGTCTTCGATCCCGATCCAGAGGTAGCTGTAGAACCGGTCGGCTTCTTCAGCGGTGCAACGGTTAGTGTGGGCTTGGCGTCGACCTCGCGAAACATGTTTCGCCGCAGAACGGAGATCGGGGCACTGGTACTCAGATCATCGATGTTGGTGATGTACGTTTCGTAGTCTTCGATCAGTGCCTGCACCAGCTCGGTATAGTCGGCTGTGCTGGCTACGCGACTGTCCGACGACACCTCGTTGAGGATCCGGATGGCCTTGTCGAAGAAGGCTGCGGCTGCCGAGGGATTCTCCTGCTCGATGGCTTCAAGCCCCTGCAGGTAGAGTTGACGGGCACGGTCGACGTTTTCCGAGGCTGGGAGAGAGAACGATGCAATCGTAACGGCTTCGGGCTCCTCGTCCAAATCGGCGAACTCATCTGGGAAGGCAACGGCCCGGCCGGTGGTAACGTCGTCGGCGCTCTGTCTCTGAGAAGCGTCTCCCTGGGAGGTCTGTCCTTGATCCGTCTGTGCCATCGTACCTGGTACGATCACTCCTACCAGGATGGTGGTGCATAACAGAAAGCGAAGGGCAACGGTCAACATCATATCCCATGAAAATAAGAGCTAAGGCCCTAACCATCAAATGCTTAGGGCCTTGTTCTTCATGAAAAGTTGTTCACGAGAACCGGTATGGACCCAGTGTCAATACCTCAGGATTGCCGCAAGCCCCGTACCAGCAGGAATGTGTTCGGCATCCAAGACAAGCACGCGACCCTTGGCACGCAGAACCATCTCTGCGACGTCGTCCAAGATGTCATCCACATCGGTCTCGTCGTTGGAGTCGAAGGTAATGGCTCCGGTTGTGGCATCCACGATGCCCGGCAGGATCCGACCCGACTCCACAAACAGGGTGTCCACCCGGCCTTCGGCTGCCGCTGTTGCTACATCGGCCGGCGCCGAAAGCCCCTTACCGTGCGCAGCAGCATTGTGATAGGCGTCTACTTGCTGCTTGGTGGCAGCATCGATGTAGGGCTTCATCAGCTTCCACGTGCGCTCCGTCAGGTCGGCCAGCGATACACCTTCTGGATGGACGGTTACGCCTTCAAGGAGGATGTTCGGATTCTTACGCAGACGTTGGAACATGCTGATCTGGTCGGAGAGTCCCGCCAGGATCACTGGCAGGCCATCCTTAGCTGAGTAGTGGTGCTCGATGGCGCGATCAACGGCTCGGAAGAACCGCTCCGTGTCCAACTCGTGATCCTCTGCCGCCGTGCGGTGGCCGTGCATCCGTTCTGCACCGCCGGACGAGGCAATGGTTGTTTCGCGGTGGGTTTCTTTCATACCCAGTGCTTGTTCGAGTGTGGCCGGCACATCGGGGTGAAGTTCAACCGGACTCAGGCCGTCGCGATCGCCCACGTAGAAGCTGATCCGCTCCTTCGTCAGGGCTAACACATGGTATCGCTCCATGGTTTGGAGGATTCTGAGAAGGGGCTTCAGGTGAAAACTATTGGCCACCACGGCCAGCTCCGGCACGGGTCGGTCGAGATGTTGAGCAATGTGGACACCGGGCGCAGCGAACAGCGCAATGCCCTCACGTCGGGCGTTCCAGAATGACTCGTCGTGCTCGATGTTGCGGAAGGGCAGCAGCAGCGATTCCACGTCGGCTGGGGAGTATGTCCGCTCCAGCGACACGGCCAGCTGCCGCACAAGTGCGCGATACCGCGTGGGATCGTCCCTCCGCTCGGGTTGCGTGCGATGGGCAGGGAGGTACAAACTCATGCAGGGGCCGCTACTGGCCGCCATGAGCTCCGAAATCAAGGGATGATGTTGCGTACGCATCCGACCTCCGATAACAGTGAAGGATTACCGTGCCAGGTAGGCACCGTCGATAGCATAGTAACTGCCGGTAACAAACGAGGCTGCCGGCGACGTCAGGAACACGATCACGTTGGCAACTTCCTCGGGCTCACCTATACGTCCGATGGGATGGAGTTGTGCCAGCATCGCAGCCATGTCAGGATTCTCTTCCAGGCCGGAGATCATCGGCGTATGGATAAAGCCAGGGCCCACCACGTTGACCCGCACACCCTGTGCTGAGTGATCCAACGCCGCCGCTCGGGTGAGTCCCACCAGTCCGTGCTTGGCAGTCGTATAGGCCGGAGCACCAGAAAATCCTACCATTCCAAGGATCGATGCTACGTTCACGATGGCACCACCGCCCGAGGCGATGATGGCTGGTATCTGGGCTTTCATCCCCAGGAACGGTCCTGTGAGATTGATGTCTAAGACCTTCTGCCAACTCTCCACCGGATAGTCTGCCGTAGGCCCCTGATCTCCACCAATACCAGCATTATTCACGGCATAGTCCAACCGTCCGTACGTATCCAGTGCCACCTTCACCGCCTTCTGGTGATCGGCCAGCTGCGACACATCACAGTGCACGTACGTAGCCTGTGCCCCTCCATCCCGCAACTGCTGGGCAAGAGCTTCACCGGCCTCATCCTGCACATCCGTCAGCACCACCGCCGTCCCTTGCGCCGCATAGGCCTCGGCCACAGCCTTTCCAATGCCGGAGGCAGCGCCAGTAACAATCGCCACGGGAGTCGTTGTCATCAGAGGTTCCTTCTTTCGAACTTGGTTAAATGTCCCACTCCCACGAACCTACACCGTTTGTAGTGTGGCAAGTATGACAAATGACAGGATTGTCTCACGATTGGGGTCGGGAAGAGCGCACCTACACGAAGCCCCCTACCAGCGCGTGATAGGGGGCTTGTTGGGGCGAGGCGTCGTGTGGGGGCGAGACGGCGTCTCGCCCATACGAGGAGCTGAAGGGGCGAGACGGTGTCTCGCCCACTACTAGCGTCCTGCGATCAGGTTCAGAGCCGAGCCGGCGTGGAACCAGCCGATTTGCTGGTCGTTCATCGTGTGCTTGGCTTGGAGGGTGTCTACTGAGCCGTCGGCGTGCGTGAGCGTCACGGTGAGTTCAGCACCAGGAGCAAGGGCGGAGATGTCGATGCTGATGCGGTCGTCCTCGCGGACCATGTCGTAGTCGGCAGGGTTGGCGAAGGTGAGCGGGAGCATGCCCTGCTTCTTGAGGTTGGTCTCGTGGATGCGGGCGAAGCTCTTTACCAGGATGACCTTGCCACCTAGGAACCGTGGCTCCATGGCAGCGTGCTCGCGGGAAGAACCCTCGCCGTAGTTCTCGTCGCCAACAACAACCCAGCCGAGGCCACGGGCCTTGTAGTCGCGGGCCACGGCAGGCACTTCGTTGTACTCACCCGTGAAGGTGTTCTTGATGCTGTTGGCCGTGTCGTTGACGTAGTTGATGGCACCGATGAACATGTTGTTCGAGATGTTGTCCAGGTGGCCACGGAAGCGCAGCCACGGACCGGCCATCGAGATGTGGTCGGTGGTGCACTTGCCTTTCACCTTCATCAGCAATGGCATATTGTGATACTCATCGGCCTTGGGGGCGGCGAAGGGCTCGAGCGCCTGCAGGCGGCTGCTGGCCGGATCGATCACCACACTTACGCCACTGCCGTCGGCAGCTGGAGCTACGAAACCGTCAGGATCGGGCACGAAGCCGCCGTCGGGTAGCTCCTTGCCAGCGGGTGGCTGGAGCAGCACGCCATCGATCGGCTCGGTGATGAAGTTGTGCGTGAGCTTGCCGGCGAGGACAAAGCCAGCCACGGTTTCTGGTGAAGCAACAAAGGCATGCGTTTCCTTGATGCCGTCGTTGCGACCCGTGAAGTTGCGGTTGAAGCTCGTGATGATCGAGTTACGATCGCCGGCCGACACGTCGTGACGCTTCCACTGGCCGATACATGGACCGCAGGCATTGGCCAGCACCACGCCACCAACCGACTCGAGTTTTTCCAGGATGCCATCGCGCTCAATCGTGGCGCGCACTTGTTCCGATCCTGGTGTGATCGTGAACTCGCTCTTGGCCTTTAGGCCATGAGACGCAGCATAAGCAGCAACATCGGCTACACGCGACATATCCTCGTACGAGGAGTTCGTGCAGGAGCCAATCAAGCCCACGCGGAGCTCTTCGGGCCAATTGTTCTCCTTGACGGCCTTGACGAACTCGGAGAGTTCCATGGCGCGGTCTGGAGTGAAGGGGCCATTGACGTGTGGTTCGAGAGCGCTCAGGTCGATGTGGATGACCTGGTCGTAGTACAGTTCAGGATTGGCTTCCACCTCGGCATCAGCACGTAGGTGTTCGGCAACGCCGTTGGCCAAGTCGGCTACGTCGTTGCGGTCGGTGGAGCGCAGGTAGCGATCCATCGAAGCATCGTAGGGGAACACGGAAGTGGTGGCGCCAATCTCGGCGCCCATGTTGCAGATGGTGCCCTTGCCGGTTGCTGAGAAGCTGGCTACACCGTCGCCGAAGTACTCCACGATGCTACCGGTTCCACCCTTCACGGTGAGGATGCCAGCCAGCTTCAGAATAACATCCTTCGGTGACGTCCAGCCACTCATCTTGCCGGTAAGCTTCACGCCGATCACCTTCGGCATCTTGAGTTCCCAAGGCATACCGGCCATGACGTCCACGGCATCGGCACCGCCAACACCAATGGCAACCATGCCCAAGCCCCCTGCATTCGGCGTATGGGAGTCGGTGCCAATCATCATGCCGCCGGGGAAGGCGTAGTTCTCCAGGACCACCTGGTGAATGATGCCAGCGCCGGGCTTCCAGAAGCCAATGCCGTACTTCTTGCTCACCGAAGCAAGGAAGTCGAACACTTCCTTGTTCTCTTCGAGCGACTTCGACAGATCCTGGGTGGCACCGTGCTCGGCACGAATGAGGTGGTCGCAGTGTACCGTGCTCGGTACGGCCACCTGTGGAATACCGGCCGACATGAACTGCAAGAGCGCCATCTGAGCAGTGGCATCCTGCATGGCAACGCGGTCGGGGCGGAAGTTCACGTAATCCGCTCCGCGCACGTGGGCGGCTGCCGGCAGCGCATCGATGTGCGAATAGAGAATCTTTTCGGTCAGGGTAAGGGGCTTGCCCACTACACCGCGTGCAGCGGCAATCTTTCCGGGAAGGTCAGCATAGACCTTCTGAATCATGGAGATGTTCTGTGTCATAGGATCGTGTTCGTCAATTACGGTCAGTTACGGTCAGGTACTAGGAGATTGTTATGCTGCTTCTTCAACGGGCGTGAGCTGTAGTTCGGGCTCGCCGCCTTCAGTCATCGACAGTTCCTGGACGTTTAAGTCTTCGCCGCGCGAGCTATCGATGCGACGCTTTTCGAGGAGCGATTCGGGAATCCGCACCACGTTCTTCACCAGGCCGAGCTTCTCGTAGACCTTGATGGTAAAGCCTGTGAAGTCCAGCTGCCACGGCGTCAGTCCGTGAAAGGCCGAAGAAGGGAAGGCATGGTGATTGTTGTGCCAGCCCTCGCCAAGGGCGAAGATGCCGATGATGGGATTGTTGCGGCTCTTGTCGGTGGTGCGATAGGTGCGCTTGCCCATGTAGTGACATACGGAGTTCACGCTCCAGGTGACGTGCGACGTCAAGAAGATGCGCACCAGAGCGCCCCAGATGAAGCCGGTGCCAGCTGCTGGCCAGCCCCCTACAGCAAATCCGATGGCAGCAGGAAGTATCAAGGAGAATGCCGACCAGAACAGGAAGGTCTTCGAGAACCAGTTGATCATCGGGTCCTTCTGGTACCGACCACCCCATTTGTCGATGATCTGGCCCAACTCATCGGAATTCATCTCGATGAGCCATTCGAAGTGGGCGTAGAGGAAGCCCGATACGGTGGGGGAGTGTGGGTCGCCCTCGTGGTCGGAGTGCGCATGGTGCTTCGTGTGCACGGATGCCCAGTGGATGACGGGTCCTTGGAAGGCCATCGAACCAAGGGCCAGGATGATTGCTTTCAACACCGGATTTGGCTCGGCTGACTTGTGCACCACCAAACGGTGGTAGCCGAAGGTGACACCATACTCTGTGAGCAAGGCCAGCGACAAACACAGGATGACATCAGTTGCAGACACATTGCCGGTAACAGCAAGGTAGATGGCGGCGATCACGCCCAGCAGGGGCAGGATCACGAGGCCATAGATGGGAAGTCGATTCACGTAGGTACTTTCAACACTGTCATGGACGAAACGTATCCGCTCAATTTACGGCGAAACGCAACAATGCCCGGTCCCCTTGGCGGGAACCGGGCATTGTGATGTTGTTGTGATGTTGTTATCCTGAACGAGGGGCCTTAGCCGCCGATCTTGATCAGCTCAACTTCGAAGACGAGCACTTCGTTTGGTCCGATGCTGCCACCGGCACCGTTGGCGCCATAACCAAGTTCCGAAGGGATGTAGAGCATGTACTTGGAACCTTCGCTCATCAGCTGAAGGCCTTCCGTCCAGCCTGGAATCACTTGATTCAGACCAAACGTTGCTGGCTGACCGCGATCTACCGAGCTGTCGAACTTCGTGCCATCGATCAGCGTGCCGGTGTAGTGTACCGTAACCTGGTCGGTAGCGGATGGCTTCTTGCCATTGCCTTCCTTGATCACTTTGTACTGCAGGCCGCTAGCGGTCTTCTTTACGCCTTCTTTCTTCTCGTTGGCGGCGAGGAAGTCAACTCCCTTCTTCTGGTTGGCTTCACCCTTCTTCGACATTTCTTCCTGCTGCTTCTTCATGGCGCGCTCTTGGAAGGCCATGAGGACTGTTTGCATTTGCTCGTCGGTCAGTTTGGATTGTCCGGCAAGAGCATCCTTCAAGCCAGCTGCCAGCATGTCGGCGTTTACTTCAGCTCCCTGTTGCTTCAGGTTGCCACCAATGCTTGCACCGATGGCATAGGATGCGGAATCTTGTTCGTTCTTAAGGTCCACAGCTGCACTTCCTTGTGGTTGGGCGTTGCACGCCAGGGTAAGCATCGCTACACTGGCGATGGTCAGAATGACCTTCATAGATGAGTTCTCCAGATTAAGTGTAATGGACGTGTAAATTACGGACGAAATGCGGTCAAACAACAAGGCATCATGTCGAAATCTGACTTCTATCACCAGGTCTACGCCCTCGTCCGAAGGGTTCCTCATGGCATGGTGACAACGTACGGGCACATCGCTGCGGCGTTGGGGCTGCGATCCTCGGCCCGGATGGTGGGGTGGGCGCTCAACGCCATCCCCGTGGACCAACGCCTCGAGATTCCGGCACACCGTGTCGTGAACCGCTTGGGAGAGCTCTCAGGGAAGATGCACTTCGAAACTCCACACGTCATGCGGGAGCGCCTTGAAGCGGAAGGGGTAGCGTTCAATGGCGACTGTGTCGACCTCAAGCGCCATCTCTGGGTGCCTGACGTTACTTCCGAAGAATCTTAAACACCGTGCGGCGGTTTTGCGCCCTACCTTCTTCGGTAGTGTTGGGGGCAACGGGCATCGTCAGACCGTAGCCTTTTGTCCGCAGACGCTCCGGCTCGATCCCACGCGTAATCAGCGCGTCGCGCACAGCATGTGCACGGGCTTCCGACAAACGTTTGTTGAAGGCCTCTCCACCAATGTTGTCGGTATGGCCCTGCACCTCCAGAATCACGCGCTCGTAGAGTTCCATGGCGTCTGCTAGCTCATCGAGAAGGGGCAGGGATGTCGAGTCGATGTCGGCCTTGTTGTAGGCAAACAGGATCATCCGCGAAAACTCGTTTGTCGGCGACAGGGGAGTAAGCGGCGATTTGTCGTACTGACCTCTGGAGAGCATTGTGTCTCTACCCGGCACGGCAACGACTACGTCAACCATGTGCAGGCTTTGGTATTCCGGCGGTACGTACGTCACGAGGTAGTAATTCTGCAGCGACCGGTAGATATCCAGGAAGATGGCCAGCAGGTCGCGCTTGCTGTAGGCGCGATAGTACTTCCCACCGGTATAGAGCGACAGGGCCTGGAGTTCGTCGTCGTTGGCATAGGCGAAGCCTACGCAGTAGATGCTGATGTTATGGCGAGTGGCATACTCGTAGATGTCAGCATTTCGCGTCATCGATGTGTTTTCTTCGCCGTCGGCAAACACCACGCAGACCTTCGGCTGCTCCAGTGGAACATCTTCGAGCGTTTTCAACGCCGTCAGGATGCCGTCGTACACGGACGAGAACAGCCCCTGCGATGTTCGTGCATACGTGCGAAAGGCGCGAAGCATGGCCGTCGTATCAGACTCCAATCCGAACACGGTGGTGATCTTCTCATTGAACCCTGTCAGCGAGATGAAGTCGCAGTCGCGTTTGAGCGAGATGAACAACTCGGTTCCCATGTCGAGAACCTCCTTGACGCCCTTCATCGAGCCCGACTGGTCGATGGCCAGAGCAATCGATGTTGGAATGGAATCCTGGGCGCCGTACTCGCGCACCGTATACGGACTCACCTCGATGGTCTTCTTGCGTCGTCCGGTACCGATCGTCTCCCGAATGGCGGGAAAGTAGTTCGGTGCGTCGGGACGTTTGTAGGGGTCGGCCATGTGGGTCACGACGTAGCCGGAGCTGTCAAGTACACGTACAAACAGCCGAATCGAATCGGGATACGTGTAGTGCTCCACCTTCCACACATCGGTAGCAAGCTTCGTGACGTCGGCCACGGAGTCGATGTGTCGGGTTTGTGTAAAGCGCAGCTCGCTTCCCCGCTCGCCATCCATGCGCAGATCAAAGCGCTGATCAAGGCGATGGCTTGTTCTGCAACTCTGGACGGACAGAACCACCATGAGCAGAACGGACACGCGCAGCATAAGCATTATGCGGACACCTTGAGCCCCACCACCATGCCGTCTCCCAGTGGTATGAGCGTTGTGAGAAATCGTGGATCAGACGACATGCGGTCGTTGAACGCACGAAGGGCGCGAACATTTTTTGGCTCGTTTTCGGGATCGGCCATGTGGACCTGCCCCCACGCTAGAGCATTGTCGCCAATCACGAAGCCTCCAACCCGCACGTGGGGCACCAGCAGATCGTAGTAGTTCTGGTAGTTGGGCTTGTCGGCATCGATGAAGACAACATCGATAGATGGCTCGGATTGCGTGAGCAACGCATGTGAGGGGAGTGTATCTAGGGCAGCCCCCTGTAGAACGTCAATCACCGAGCCCAACCCGGCCTCGGCTGCTTTTTCACGAATGAAGGCGGCGTGACGGGGATCCTTTTCGCAGGCCACAACAATTCCATCGGGCGGTAGTGCCCGAGCCAGAACGATCGTGGAGTACCCTGCCAGCGAACCCACCTCTACAACCGTCCGGGCGTTGATACTACGAAGCAACAGCTGCAGGCAGGCCGTCTGCTCCGAGGCAATGTGAATGTCGGGAATGCCACTGACAGCAGCCTGGGAGTTCAGGTCGCGCAGGAAGTCGTCTTCCGTACTGAAGGACGATCTGAGGTAGTCAGTCAGTTCCGGCGTGAGAGGTGTACTTGTGACCGACATGCTGCATCCCGTTATCGATGGCCGATTCCTACGTTTACGTTTACGCCAACCTCGCGTGCACTGCGCACGAATCCCGACAGACGCATCACTGCCGTGTCGATGCGTCGACGGAAGTTGGTGTCGTACATGGCGGCGTTCACGAAACCCTTGTTCGTCTTCAGGTCGGTTACCACACCATCCAGGCGCACCACAAGCGAGTCCACGTGCACGATCGCGGCATCGGCAGACGACAACGTCCGTTCCAGTTCGATCAGCCGTGCATCCAAGTTGTTCACCGAGCGAGTGACAGCCGGTTCATTGGTTGATACCAGCCGGCGTACATCGCTCATCGTTGCTCGAGCATCGGCCACGGTTGCGGATAGATCGTTACGGTTTCGCTCCAACCACAAGCGTGCGTCTGACATCAACACAGCGCCGTTGGATGCAATCGTGCTGACGTTCTGCATGAAGACGGTATCCTGCATCACGTTAGCGATCACCGCGGTAATCGTGTCGAGTCGTCGTAGAAGGCGAACAAGATCGCCGCTAACGTCGCCCACCTGTGTGACGAGGTCGCTGATATCCGAGGCGGTGGTGCCCTGAAGTTCCTGGGTTGCAGGAATAAAGGGTTCGCTCGACATCCCGGGAAAGATCTCGACCTTCTTCCCGCCCGTGATTTCCAGCATGACGACGCGGGCGGAGGCATCCGTGCGGAGATCGGACGCATCGTCCACATCCACAAGGGCAAGAACACTGGCATTGTCGGGTTGGACCGATAGCACCTTACCGCGATTCACGCCGTTGATCATCACCGGTGAACCAGCCACGAGGCCGCCACTATGGGTAAGGCGGATCTTGAGTTGCGTCCCGGTAGAACCGAACTGCATTCCCTCGCCGAGTAGGATTCCACCGATGA